>CBDUSJ010000140.1:0-6679 GCA_965369845.1 uncultured bacterium
TAAAAACTGGGATGCAAAATGCAAATAAACATTGAAGAAATCCTACAATATTTAGAATCAAAGAATATTATCTCGCAGATAATTGAGATTATTGATAATGAATTGACAAAATAATACATCTGAATAATTACCATCTTGCACGCTTTTCAGAAGTATGCGTGTTTATAAAACCTGTTACAGATAATAATGAAAAGGCAGGAAAAGTTAAACACCTGCCCTTTATAATCGGTGCTTTTTATTATCAGGTTTATTCTTTTTTTATTCAATAAATTAAGAAATGCTGTATTTTAGAACTTTCATAAACGAAAGGTGTTATCGTGAGAATATATTTGGATAATTGCGCAATACAACGGCCATTAGACGATAAATCGAATTTGAGGAACCGAGTTGAGGCTGAAGCAATAATGGGTTTGTTTGAACTTATAGAACAGGACAAACTTGATCTGGTAAGTTCTGAAGTTTTAATTTTTGAATTAAATAATACCCCTGATCCTGAACGCGTTGATTTTGGTAATAAGGTATTGTCCATGAGTAAGGAAACAATCCGGTTAACGGATAAAATTATTAAAAAGGCAGTAGAATTTGAAAGAGCAGGAATTAAACCAATTGACGCATTACATTTATCCGTTGCTGTAGTAAATAATATTATGTATTTGTGCACTTGTGACGACAAATTTCTTAATAAAGCACTTAAATTAAAGAATATCAGCATAAAAGTCTTATTGCCAACGGAATTAATAAAGGAGGTAGTAAAATGAATGAAGCCATCACATTAAACGAAATAAACAGGGAGGCGCTTGAAGTTTTATACAAAGAGCTTGGAGTTAGCAAAACACTCAGGTTTTTGAGCCAATTCAGCATTGGAAAGGGCGATTACACCAAATGGAAAAATGAAATATACAAGGGGAAAACGGTTGATGATCTGGTAAAAGAAATGAAAATTAAATACTGATCATTTCAATTCGCATGCTTGTGATTTTTTTTTGCTATTCTGGGTTTTATAGGAAATGATAAGATAATTATTCGAGAGTAACCTAAAAATAAAATGATTCAATTTTGAATGTTTTAAGCGATGCCACCGCTTACTTTCTCCCTTCCTGCTTTTCTCTCTTTCTCTTCGTCTCCCCTTCTCTTCGTCTCTTTTTCTCTCTTCCGTTAAAACCCATTAAGCTGCATAGTAACGGTTGGGATAAGCAACAGAAATCCTAAAATTATCAGGATAATCATAAATGGGGTGATCCATTTTACCCATTTGTCATAAGGAATTCTTGCAACACCCAAAACGCCTATCAGCACACCGGAAGTAGGAGTTATCATATTGGTGAAACCATCTCCAAACTGAAAAGCCATAACTGTTGCCTGACGCGATACGCCAATCAGGTCGGAAAACTGTGACATTATCGGCATGGTAAGCGCTGCCTTCGCCGAGCCTGAGGGAATGACAATATTGATAATTGTCTGAAAAACATACATCATACCCACTGATGCAATTTTTCCCATATCATCCATCGATTCGGAAATATAATACAAAAGTGTGTCGATAATTTTTCCGTTGTTGAGAATAATTATTATCCCGCCGGCCAGCCCTACGATCATTGCCGCCGACATAATATCTTTAACTCCTTCGAGAAAGAGTTGTGTAATTTTATTGGCCGAATTGTTCATGGCAACGCCTGCGGCTATACCCATTGCAAAAAATAATGTGGCAATTTCCATTACGTACCATCCGTAGCCCATCACTCCCACGATAAGATAAAGTATTGTAAAAAGCAGAAGATTCAGAACAAAAAAGTGTGCTGATTTTCTTAAAGTTATTACGCTTGTAAAAACATAAACAGCGGTAAGTATCGGGATTACCGGAAAGGTAGCCGATGCATTCCCGACTTTCATGGTTGTTTGCGGAAGCCAGACCGAATAAATTATCATGACAACCAGAATTACTCCAAAAGTTACCCAGGCCGATTTTGTTGTTTTATATTTTATGTTTTCAATATCGTCGGCGCTGCCTTTGTGTCGCCAGTGCTTATCTATTTCATGAACAGGCGACTTTTTCGGGTTTTTTTTAATCTGGTGAGCATACCGTAAAACCCAGGAAATACCGACAAGATTAATAACAATCCAACAGAAAAACCGGTATTCAATGCCGGAAAAAAGCGGCAGGTCCGACAGCCCTTGTGCAATGCCGATTGTAAAAGGATTTAGCAGCGCTCCTGCAAAACCCAGCCCTGCTGCCACAAAACACATCGACACTCCTACTATCGAATCATAACCCATGGTAATTGCCAGAGGCACAAAAATTATAATGAAGGCAATAGTTTCTTCACTCATTCCGAATATTGCCCCGAAAACACTGAACATGATCATTATCAATGTTATGATCATATTGTCAATCCCAAGAAATTTTAAAATCTTATTATGTTCGAGTTTTTTGGTAAATGAAAGAAAAGAAAAAATACCCACATCGATAGCCCTGCTGTTGTTCATAATCCAGAATGCCCCGCCAATAAGAAGGATAAAAACAATGATGTTGGCCTTATCGACAAAACCATCAAAAAGCGCGGAAAAAATCTGCCAGGTCTGTGGTTGGTTTTCGACATAATGAAATGATTCACTCTTGATGATCTCTCTTTCATTGCCGCTGACAACAACGGTTTCACGTTCGAACTCACCTCCCGGAACAATCCATGTAAGTATTGCAGCAAAAACTATTATACTAAAAACAATTACATAAGTATGCGGTATTTTTTTCTTTTTCAACATAATGCCGTATTATTATTAAGTTATTGCGCCAATGTAAATCTAAGGCTGATACCTCCGTTGGTTGTTGAGTTTCTGTATTGTGACGACACAAACGGATTATTGATTACCTGGTCGTAGAATATCCTGATGTTCAGTTTTTGGTTCACCATATAGTCAGCCGATGTGTTTATAGAAATGATTTTTTGTCCGGATGATATCTGGTTAATATCTTCATCAATTCTTCTGAGAACAGTTTTATTAGTTCTGATAGAAAAGTCAGCTCTAACGTTCAGATCGCTTTTTACATTTGTCCTGGTTCTTGTGCCTCCCATCGATCTGATAGCAAACTTCACATCTTTGAACCTGTAACCAACTCCGATAACGTATTCATTACTTGTAACCTCGGTCATCTGGTTGTTTACAAAACTCATGGAAAGATTCCTGGTTTTCTTTATTTCGAATTTTGTGCTCAGGCTGTTCACCCAAGTCATATCAAAGGTAATTAGCGGGCTGAACTGTTCAATAATATTAACCTGGTTTATTTGATATTTTGTAATAAAATCGTTGTTCAAATCGTATTCGTAGGGGTAACCATTTGATGCTTTATACAGAATATTTGAGGTGAAACCACCTATGCTGTATGTGCAACGGTAAGAATGTGTTATCGTCACGTTTCGTAAGAATTTTTTAAGCGGCTCGATACGTGACAGGCCGTTGTATGTAATCCTCCAGTTAAGCTGTGGTATTTTTGGCATAGACTCGAGTGAAAACGAACCGGCATCTTTGCCGGAGTATGCCGAAAGAAATGAATAAAGCAACACTTCCTGCGATGTTGGCCCGTAACCTGAAGGGAAACCGGTTGAATCAACAATTTCCCCGTTCCAGTTCGGATTATTTTCAGCAAGCCTGAAAGCTATCTTAAGCCGGTTATTCTTTAGTTGTTCGAAGTTCTCATTCTGGTCTTTGTCGTTATCTTTTGTCCAGGCCGTACCCCACGTAAAGTATGAAATACTGAAACTTCCCTGTTCTATGGGAGAATATGTGTCGAACATACCATCGGCATTAGCTTTAAAATATTCCTGGTGGATAAAAGAGTAAGTCCGGTCTGCTGTGAGTTCGATTTTAAAATCCCTGATAGGTTCAATGGTTCCTCTGAAATTCAGTTGTTCATTGTATTTAGAAATATATGCTGTATTTAATAAAGTATCGGCGGTGAGCCATCCTTCTCTTGCAGCTTGCCACCTGATATCTTCCTGGCTTCCGAAAACGAATCCGATACCGGGTGCACCCATTCCCCAATTGTTTCCTATTAGTCCCGGTTCAGGCCTGAACCCCGGCCTGAATATTCCGTTACCCTCGGTGTACGAAAGAGATGCTTTTTTGAAACTCATCAACAACTTGAGAAACCCGGTACCGATAATTTTAACATAATTAACTTTTGGTTTTGTCTTGGTCGTGTCAGAGCCATCCTCGGGTTTTTGCTTAGGTATAGGACGGGGGCCTTGCCGCCTGTTTTTTCCCTTGCCGCTTTCATTAACCTTTTTCAGAAATCCTACTTTATTATATAATTTATCAAGGTTTGCATTTCCACTCAACTGAATAGTATTAGAATTCTCTATCTGGTTTCCAAGTTTATTCTGAATTGATTTTGGCGATGCCTGCCATTTATATGATGTTTGATACCTTGCCGTTGATGTTATCCAGTCGGTTAAAGGAATTTTATTAATAGGAAGAGTATAGTTGACTGCTAAATTTTGAGTATAAAGATTTTTGGTGCCCAGCTTACGAAATTCTTCATTAATCCTATCTTTTTTAATATCATAATCCGGGTCGTCTTTTTCGATACTTCCCGGAAGTTCGTCAATATAAGTCGTGACGTTAGCAGAGTAATCGAGACGTAATGAAGTGGCAAGGTCGAATTTAAGATCAAAATTACGCGTCCAGTCCCATTTTTTCATATATGTTGGCTCGAGTATTATCTCATATTGGCTTTTGTTTCGTAAAAGTCTTTTGTTGTATTCCCGGTTCATATCAGTTCTGAACGAGAATAATTTTGGCATAAGGTAAAAGTTAAAATCCTTTATTAGCGCAAACCATTTTGTTTTACCGAGGAATCTTATTTTACTGAACGGTTTGAAATTTTTCGGATTATTATTAAAATTATACCCGATGCCCCCCTTGTATGTTTTTTCCAGCTCGTACTCAATATCAATATTTCTTGCATATAATTCGGAATATGAATATGAAAAATCCAAATTTTCTATATCGTAGAAACGACTTTTGGACGAAGCGCCTACCTTGTCTTTTCTTACATTAATAAAATTAAGGTTTTTTCTCATAATAAAATCTTCGGTGATTGATTTTATCGAATCCTTTTCTGATGAAGAGTAAGTTTTCAGATCATCTTTCAGGATAATATCCGGGTCTAAGGGATTGTATTTAGGAGAAATAGTCGATTCTGAATAGTCGAAATGCATCGGGACACGAAGGCCAAATTTTTCGGGGAAGAATTTACCTAATTCGAGGTTTGTTGAAAAATCGAAATTTCTGACTGTTTGCTTTTGTGTTTCGTTAATTTTTTTATCAATACTTCCAAATCCGGGCGTGCTGTACAATCCCGATACAGTTACATTGCCAAGGTCGGCAAGGTTGGTTTTAACGCGTGCAGTTGCAGCAAAACCGCCTTTTTTGTTAAAGTCGGTAAGTCGAAGTTCGTCAACCCAAATTTCTGCGCATTTACTTTCACCATCATCATCACCGGAGAGGGTGGTTTTTTTCGGGTTTCTAACTCCGATCATAATAGCTTTAACGTCGCTAATGCTCGGTGTGCCAAGCACTGTTACCTTGTTTACTCCATCGTAGGCATAATATGGCATCGCAGTGGTGATCCCCGAATTTGGTTTTCTCATTTCAATATTTCGGTGATGCTTAAAATCCACAAGCCTTTCGAGGTCTATGTCAAAACTGTTTGTTTCGGGCCAGATAGCTTCAGGGTCGGATGAAGAAGTGTACCATGGCGTAAAAGTAAGAGGAATTTCATACTCATAATAATTCTGAACCAGGTCGGCGCCAATCCTGATGAATACTGAAAGATCGCCGTAATCAAGTTCCTGGTCTTCTATCATTTTCTCGGCATGAACAAACATTTGCAGCTTGCCATATTCCCTTAAATCGAAATCGGTGGTTTTATAGGCGCCTCTGGCATCTCCGTCGATAAGGTCGCAAACTTTAAGTACCATCGACTGCTCGTTAAGCTGATAAAGATTTACAGTTCCAATATTGATCTCTCTTTCGATTCCCGGCGGGATAACATACGGTATTGGTGTACGGCTTCCGTTTTCTTCAATATTAACTGATGAAATATCAAAAGAGGTTTCGCTCTGAATATCATTGGGGATATATTCGCCGGGTGAAAGAAGATCGTACCTGTATCTTCTCCATTCACCCCTTACAAGTTCGAGAGTTGCAAAACGAAGAATTACAGGACGAGCGAAGCTTTTGAGGAACATCCTCATAAAACGTATAGACTGGAAGTCCTGAATTCCGCCAACAATCTTTTGAGGGTCTCTGATCGGGATTTTGAACTGGTACCAGTGAACATCGCCAATCTGGCCGTTTGGAAGCGGAATACCCTGAACATGACGAATATCTGTTATACAGTTTTCACCAACTTTCATATTGTCGGGATCAAGATCAATTTTATATTGAAAATATCTTTCGGTTTCGCTTAAAGTATTATCGTTGTTTATATCTTCCACATTAGGCATGGAGGTGGCAGCAGTGGGATATGGCTCAGGGTTCATATCATCGGTGGGGGAGTTGCCATCCGGACCGTTAAACTCTTTGTATCTTTCGAGTATGCTGCCGTAAAGTTCATCCTGGTCGTAATCCGAGCCTCTGAAATAATGATAGTTATCTGATGAGGGATCATTTAAAGCAT
>CBDUSJ010000141.1:0-6661 GCA_965369845.1 uncultured bacterium
ATTAAAAGAGTTACCTCTAATTGTTTTAATTATATCGACAATTGTTTTAATTAATAACTTTTTTTATTCGAGAAAACAAAAAATAAGAAAGCAGCGTCGAAAAGAAATACAAGAAATTGCTACAAAACTTAAAAAGCAAAATTTGTTAAAAGAGAATAGTCCAATTTTAAAGGACATTACTCAAGAACGGAAAAGGGAGTTTGAAAGAATAAGGGTGTTTTCCTATATTGGAATTGGAATAACCGTTATCATAATCCTTATTATGTTATTGAAAACAATACTTTGACAACAATAAAAACTACCCACAATAAAGGCTTATAAAGCATGGCGGGTGAAGTGGTGAAATTGAACATTATTGCACATAAATAACATTTGTGTTTATTGAAAAATAGTCGTTTCAAAACCCGCCACGCTTCATAACCAAACCGTTTTTTCACTTTAGCCTTTTCAAAGCCAGAGAATTGAAATTGATTAATAAAAGTTACAAAGAAAATAATGGGCATTTTTCAAACCCCAAAATAAAAATTAAATATCTAATAATAAAGTAATATTTTGATGAATGAACTCAAAACCAGTAATCATAAATAATGACCAATGTAACAGGGTTGGTGAAATAATCAAAAATCTAAAACTTCGTCCTGATTTTTACCGGAGAGAATTTATTAGCCTGAAAACCGACAATGAAACAAAATGCCGTATGCTTTTTTTTGCAGTGGCAATTTGTCACCAAACGTATTTTTTGAGGAATCCAAAACTAAACCTTTTTGGATGGGATTATCTCGAACATGTTTTTTTAAAATTAGCAAAGCAGAAATCCCAGCTTTTAAACCCGAGCTTTCTGTCGAAAACCGGCGCCGGCAATCTTATTAAAATGATTAAGCCTTTATTCTCGCATGACGGAATGCCGGAAAATTGTACTCTCGACAGGTTCGAAGAAAGAGTTGTTCTTATGAAAGAAGCCGGGAAAATTTTACTCAGCCGTTACGAAAACAGTGTAAGAAATATGTTGGATAAAGCTGATTGTTACTTGTTCGGAAACGGGGAAGGTCTCTATGAAATTCTTGCTTGCTTCACAGCATTTTCCGACCCATTAAGAAAAAAGTCAACTTTCTTTATAAAATTATTGCAGGAAGCCAATCTTGTAAAAATTCACGATCCGGAAAATTTTATTCCAATCATGGATTATCACATGCAGAGAGTATTACTAAGGCTGGGTTGTGTCGAAATTATTGACCCCGGATTACGGCAAAAACTTATTAACCGCACAGAAATAAATTCGGATCATGAAATCAGGTCGGCCTGTGTTGAAGCATTCAGGATAATTGCCGGGGTTTCGGGAAATGGTATTACCAGGATGAATGATATTTTCTGGTCGCTCGGCAGAAGTTGCTGTAACGAAACCATGCTGTGCGTTCATAAATATTGTGAAAAATCCCCCTGTACATTTACACAAATTGTTGATGTTGATATCCACGATTTTTGTATCTTTGCAAATGTTTGTAAAGGAAATAAGGACGAAAATTACAGAAAACTTTGGCAACCTATCATTAAAACACATTTTTATTAATGAGCCTTTATTTAAAAAATGCAACTTATATCGACTGGCAAACGCTTGAGTTTGTGCATAGTAATATTAGGGTTGATCCCGGTGAAAAAGGAAAAATTCATTTTTTAGATAAAATACCTGTAAAAACCCGTGCAGACCAGATCATCGAATGTAACGGTAAACTTGTTACAAAATCGTTTGCCAATGCACATCATCATATTTATTCCACACTTGCGCGGGGTATGCCGCCTCCGGAAAACAAACCCGAAAATTTTTATGAAATTTTAAAATACGTATGGTGGAATCTTGATAAAAAACTCGACCTTGACATGATTGAAGCCAGCGCACTGTTTGCCGCGATGGCCAGCCTGAAAGCAGGAGTTACATTTGTGATCGACCACCATTCATCTCCTTTTGCAATCGACGGCTCGCTTGAAACAATTGCCGGAGCATTTGAATTTGTCGGATTATCGCATTTGCTTTGCTATGAAATTTCCGACAGGGACGGAATGCAAAAAGGCTTGGAAGGTTTCTCAGAAACCGAGCAATACCTCAAAATACAGCAGGGACTTGTTGGCCTGCACGCTTCATTTACCGTTAGCGACCACACCCTTCGAAGATCGGCCTCTCTTGTCGAAAAATTCAACTCGGGAATCCACGTTCATGTTGCAGAAGACAAATACGACCAGAATCACTGTTTGATCAACTACAAAAAAAGAGTGGTCGAAAGGCTAAATGATTTCGGGTTTTTAAATTCATCAAAAACAATTCTTGCACATTGTCTTCATTTAAACAGGATTGAAAAAAATTTAATTGAAAACTCCAATGCATGGATTGTCCAGAACACTGAAAGTAACCTTAATAACAATGTTGGATTTTTTAAAGCAAAAGGTCTTGGTAAAAGGATAATGTTAGGTACAGATGGTATGCACAGCGATATGCTTCGGAGCGCCAAGTATTCTTATTTTGTCGGTCAGCGTTTTGATAATATCGATTTAAGTGAAATTTATCGAAGATTCAGGAATGCCCATAATTATCTACAATTAAATAATTTTTCCGGTGATGGGGATAATAATCTTGTAATTCTCGATTACGATTCTCCGACAGAAATCAACCGGGAAAACTTCCTCGCGCACTTTATTTTCGGAATTGAATCGCATCATGTTGAACATGTAATTTCAAACGGCGAGCTGGTTGTAAAAAACCGCCGGCTTGTAAATATGAAGGAAGAAGACATACTGATGTTTGCCCGCGAGATGGCTAATAAATTATGGTCAAAGCTTAAGAATAAATGACATTTTTCATAATTAAACAAAATTAGTTAACGCTATCAATAATTAATAGAACACAGATGACACGGATTAAACGGATAATCACAGATAAAAATCAGTGTAAATCAGTCAAATCAGCGTTATCCGCCTGCCCCGTAGCGAAGTATATCGGGGTGTTCTATTCTTAAAATAACTAATTATCGGAAATGTAAATTACTAAATGGAAAATGCCTAAAAAATCTATCTAAAATTGTTTTGTGTAAACAATAAATTAAAAACATTATTATGAACAAAAATCGCTTATTCTTTATCCTTTCCGCAATAGCGCTTATTTTTTCACTTTCCTGCACCCGTAACGTTCGGCCTGATTTTATAAAATTTAAGTTCATAGAAACAAGTGATATCCACGGGGCTTTATTCCCTTTCAATTTTTTTGATGACACTGTAAGTTCAAATTCGCTGGCACAGGTTTATAGTTTTGTAAAAAATGAAAGAGCACTTCCCGGACAGGAAGTAATTTTACTTGACAACGGAGATATTTTGCAGGGAGACCCTACTGTTTATTACTATAATTTTGAAAAAACCAATGCCCCTCATATTTGTGCTGAAGTAATGAATTTTATGAAATATGATGCAGCCACTGTTGGAAATCATGATATTGAACCCGGCCATAAAGTTTTCGACAAGATAAATGCTGAATTTAATTTTCCATGGCTGGCAGCAAATGCTATCGACATAAAAACCGGAAAGCCATATTTTAAGCCTTATGTGATTCTTAATTTGAAAGGAATTAAAGTTGTTGTTCTCGGCATGATAACTCCTGCAATCCCGAAATGGCTGCCTGAAAAAATCTGGCATGGGATAGAATTTGAGGATATGCTGGCATCCGCCGAAAAATGGGTGAATTTGATTGACAGCAAAGAAAACCCCGATATTTTAATTGGCTTGTTTCATTCGGGGCCTGAATATAATTATGACGGTGAAAATGAAAACACATATTGTAACGAGAATGCTTCTATGCTTGTTGCCAGAAACATTCCCGGTTTCGATGTGGTTTTTGTGGGACACGACCATCATGGCTGGAACAAAAAAATTATTAATTCTGCCGGAGAAGAAGTGCTACTACTTGGCCCCACAAGTCGTGCAAGAGATATTGCTGTTGCAAATATTCAGCTATCTCTTGATAAAACAACAAATACTTATAAAAAAATTATCAACGGAAAAATTATCCCGATGAAAGGTTTTGAACACGATGAAGAATATATTGAAAAATTCAGTCCGGTGATTGAAGAAATCAGGGAATATGTGTCGATGCCTGTTGGTGAACTTACCGAAGACATTTCTTCACGTAACGCCCTGTTTGAAGATACTCCCTTTGTCGATTTGATCCACCGTATCCAGCTTGAACTTACCGGAGCCGACATCTCTTTTGCAGCTCCGCTTTCTTTCGACACAAAACTCTCAAAAGGAAAATTGTACGTCAGGGATATGTTTAAACTTTACAGATTTGAAAATCTGCTTTACACCATGGAGCTGACCGGCAGGGAAATAAAAGATTATCTTGAATATTCTTACGATATGTGGTTCAACCGGATGAACAGTAAAATTGACAATCTCCTGAAATTTAAAACTGACGAAAACGGAAAACCGAGCAAATCAAAACATGGCAATTATTATCAGCTTGCAAACGCCTATTATAATTTTGACTCCGGTGCCGGAATAATTTATACCGTTGATGTTTCAAAACCAGAAGGAAAAAGGATTATGATAATTTCGATGGCCGATGGCTCGCCTTTCGTTTTTGATAAAAAATATAAAGTAGCCGTAAACTCATACAGAGGCAACGGAGGAGGTAATCATCTAACTTTTGGTTCAGGAATAAAAATGGATTCACTTTCAGGAAGAATCATTCGGTCAACTGACAAAGACCTAAGATTTTATATGATGAATTATATCAGAGAAAATGGTGTTATTGACCCTGAAACCGATAATAATTGGAAAGTGATACCGGAAAACTTTTGGAAAAACGGAAAAGAAAAAGATTACTTTCTACTTTTCGGAAATAAAAACTAAAGCTAAATTTTTATGGAAATTTCAAAAAACCTACACTATAAACCTGAAATGACTCTTAAACGTATTGAGGCATTAACAGATGGAATATTCGCAATTGCTATGACTTTGCTTGTGTTAAGCATCAATCTTCCTGAAAAAGATTTAAGTCTTTAAGGGATTACATTACATAAATGAGTCTGGTATAAAAAGCCGCGAATGCGCGAATTATTAAATTTATTGCTACTGATTATCTGTAATATACGATATGAAAAATATCATTCTGAACCTTTTTAGACTGGACTCATAAATACTTAGTGCAACAATTAAATCAATTTTATATTTATGCAATGAGTTTTTTTCTGTTGGCTGTTTTTTGGGTTATAGGACACAGACAAAGCAATTATTTCGAACGAACCGATAACCGCAATTTATGGATAAATATTGATATTGATGTTTGTTTGTTTGGTTCCCTATTCTTCTTCGCTAATTAGTGATTTTGAAAGTGACTGGATAGCAAACCTGTTTTTTAATGCAAACCTATTTATTATAGGTGTTCTTTACTGGATTAACTGGATTTACGCAACAAAACACAATCGTTTGGTTAATAAAAATTTGAATGTCTCGATTGTTAAAAACGGGAGTAAAAGAGGAAAAATATTTATATTGGTTTCAGGATTGGCAATTATTTTATCGTTAATTGTTCCTTTATATTCAGGCTATGCATATTTATTATTAATTATATTTTATAATCGAAAAATATTTTACAAAATAAACTTTTGACCTGTTTTTTGGTAAAAATAAATTATATTCGTTTTAACGAATAACGCTATAAACAGTTGACATTTGCGAAGTGCGTTCTTGTCCGGTTACACCAGGTTTTAAAAGGACTACAAATGTTGGCGGTAGTTAGTTTATTCTAATGTCTAATTGTTTACCAAGTCCTGTTTCTACTATTTTGTACAAAGTCGCTAATTCAATATCTGACATATCATTTTCTATTCGGGAAATATAATTCCTTGTAGTTCCACTCATTAATGCTAATTCCTGCTGAGTTAATCCGGTCTTCAATCTTGTTTCTCTAATCAACCGTCCAATTTTTAATGCTAGTACAGATTTCTCAGGTTTACTAAATCGTAATAAGATATCAGCACCAATTTCAAAAGGAACTCGTTTTTTTTCTTTATTTCTTAAACTTATGAATTGTTCTACATTATTCCATGAAAGCGTATTGTTTACTAACTTTACTTTCCCAAATTCTTTTGATTTGTAAAGGATTGAAGCCGGAGAATTCTCATTCAGGTCAAGTTTGTCTAATACTCTTCTGAAATCAATAATTCTTGATTCCCCATTATTAAATAATACAGATATTGAAAGTTCTTCAATCCGGTTTATTTTCAATATTCTTGGTATTTTTATATTTCGTCTCATAATAATTTCGGATTTAATTGATAAAAAATTTCTAATGCCCAGTCTGAATTTCCTGCCAACCAATCAAACGCTCTTTTAAGTTGTCTGTTTGGCAAATCACCAGCATAAATCTTATTATTTTCAATCACAATTAAAATTTCAAACTCATTATAAACAGCATGAATTATGCGGTGGTCTATGTTCTCCGTTATAAATATTTATTTTAATTCCATTTATCGTATCAATTGTTGGCATTCCAATTTTTTTGCAAAAGTCTCTAATTAGACACATTAAATCAAATTTTCTCGTCTTTAATTTTTTGATTAAAAAAAGTGATAATTACGATTATAATTACTGCCAACAGGCTAAATATTATTTTGATGTG
>CBDUSJ010000142.1:0-6652 GCA_965369845.1 uncultured bacterium
ATCAATGGCATAACCAGGAACATGGAATAGCCCATCAATAACGCTATACACAAATTTAACACCCTTTTTTATTCCATCTATAATTTTCTGAAAAAATGATAATTTCTTTTCAGGTTCAATAATCTCTTGCTCGGGCTCAACTATGCTATCAAAAAACAGTTTTACTACCCCAGCGCCGTTGATGACTGCTTTCCGTCCTAAGAGGGAAAAGTATTCAACGTGGATTTCAGGAGAGTCGCCATATTTATAGTGCTGAATAAAATAAATCTTTTTAAACATATAACTAATAATTTAGTTATATAAAATCTTATTAGTTTTTTTTCAGGTATAACACTTCTAACAGCAACTATAAAAGCCGATGGTTCTCCACCGCCGCCATAGGGCAATAGAAAAACAGGAAATATTCCCGGTGTCGGCGGAGCTATTGGCAGCGGTCTGTTTATTCTTCCCGGCCTTGGCGCAGCTTATGTCGGGAAGAAGATTTATGAAATTAGGAATCACCAAACGACCACTGAATGACAACTGAATGACAACTGAATGACTATTGAATGTCATCCCCTTATTTTATTAAAGCATCGTACAGGATTTCCACAGGATGATAAGCCCGGCGGCCGGTACCATCCTTTATCTGTTGCCTGCACGATGTTCCGGGCGCTGCAATAATAGTTTCATCACCGGCATCTCTTATCGCGGGAAATAATACCAGTTCGCCTATTTTCATAGAGATTTCATAATGTTCCTTTTCATAGCCAAATGAACCGGCCATTCCGCAACAACCTGATTTGATCTCTTCAACCTCATAATTTTCAGGAAAAGATAATACTGTTTTTGTGGGTGATGTTGAAGCAAGCGATTTCTGATGACAATGACCATGAAGCAAAATTTTTCTTTTTTTTATGATAAAACGTTCTTTTGGAATATTCCCTTTTTTAATTTCTCTTTCCAGAAATTCATCAATCATAAACGAATTTTCAGATAATTTTTTCGCTGCATCTTTTAAATCATTATCAACAAGGTCGGGATATTCATCTCTGAAACTGAGTATCCCTGAAGGTTCAATTCCAATTAACGGAGAATTTTCAGTTACAAAATCTTTCAGGACAGACACATTAAAATTAGCAATTTTTTTTGCCTTTCTTAAAAGGCCTTTCGATAAAAACGTACGACCACTTTCTTTGTGTGAAGTTATCTGAACCTGATACCCTAAACCGGTCAGAAGTTTCAGGGCTTTAATCCCGATTTCGGCATCATTATAATCGGTAAACTCATCTATAAAAAATATTACAGTACCGATTTTTTTACCTTTAGGATTTATTTCCGACAGGTTTTTTTTTGCCCATTTTCTTAAGCGAATTTTCGATAATAACGGGATTGTTCTTTTCGGAGCAAACCCAAGCATTTTCTTTAATAAAAATGATGTGAAATTATTTTTAAAGAAAAAGTTTGTCAATCGGGGAAAAATAGCGCCAATCCTGTTCAGGCTGGTGATATAGGCTATAGCTCTTGTCCTTAGCGGGATGCCATTCGAATCGTAATAATGCTGCAGGAATTCGGCTTTATATTTGGCCATATCAATGCTCGAAGGACATTCCGACTTACAACCCTTGCAGGAAAGACATAAATCCATAACGTTATAAATCTCATCATGGTCGAAAGGATTTGATTTTGGGGAATTAGTCAGGATTTCGCGCAGTGTGTTTGCCCTTGCCCTTGTGCTTGTTTGCTCATCTTTGGTGGCCATATAGCTCGGGCACATTGTCCCCCCGATAATTTCTGATTTTCTGCAGTCGCCCGAGCCGTTACATTTTTCCACAGCTCTCATAAAACCCTGGTCGGCAGAAAAATCAAAAATAGTGTCAATCTCTCGTGTCTTGCTTCCCGGCTTGTATCGCAAGAAAGAATTCATCGGAGGAGTATCCGTTATTTTTCCGGGATTAAAAATGTTATCAGGGTCCCAGGTTTTTTTAATTTCCCGGAGTAAATTATAATTATGCTCGCCAATCATAAGCGAAATAAATTCTCCTCTTAAACGGCCATCCCCATGCTCGCCGCTCAACGAACCATGGTATTTTTTAACAAGTTTTGCTGTTGCAAGGGCAACCTGATGAAATAATTCAACATCTTCTTTTTTCTTCAGATTAAGCACAGGCCTGAGATGCAGTTCGCCGGTAGCGATATGGGCATAATAAACGCAGTTTAACCCGAATGAATCAAGCATTTTTCGGAACTCTCCGATGTATTCCGGAAGAACTTTTGGATTTACCGCAGTGTCTTCAACCACGGAAACTGGCTTGGCATCGCCGGGAATAGATGTCAGAAGCCCTAACCCTGCCTTTCGAAGCGCCCAGATTTTTTGGATATCCTCATCAAAAACAACAGGGAAATAATATCCAAAACCTGACGAACGCATATCTTTTTCGAGATTTGCTGCAATCTCAAGAATTTCCTCTTTTGTGTTTCTTGCAAATTCAATTAATAAAATTGCTTTCGGCTCACCCTGTATAAAAAACCGGTTTTTTTGTTGTTCGATGTTGTATTTTGTCTGCCTGATTATCACCTCGTCAATTAATTCAATAGCTCCCGGATTGTGTTTCAGGGCAACAAGGTTTCCTTTTAAAGCATCATTCAGAGAAGCGCAATGAACACAGACCAGCGCTTTTTCCTTTGGCGGAAGCGGTATCAGGTTAAGTGTTATTTCAGTAGAAATTGCCAATGTGCCTTCGGAGCCTGCAAGTAATTTACTAAAATTGAACTTCTCTCCTTTTTTAGAGAAAGGAGCAGTCTCAAGCAAGAGATCAACAGCATAACCACCTGTGTTTCTTCTTTTAATTTTTTTATCAGGATATTCCTTCCTTATCGATTTCTGATTTTCAGGGTTTGAAAGGATTTCAGAAATTTTCCTGTAAATTTTATTTTCAAGTTTATCGCCTGTTTGCTTTTGATTAAATTCTTCATTAGTCAACTTACCGAATTCAACTTCCGATCCATCGCTTAAAATAGTTTTTACCGAAACAGTATGATCGCGTGTGCTTCCGTAAATCAGAGAATGTGCTCCACAGGAATTATTTCCTAACATTCCACCAATCATACAACGATTGGATGTAGATGTTTCCGGCCCGAAAAACAAGCCCATTGGTTCAAGCATTTTATTTAGCTCATCCAAAATTACACCGGGTTCTACCCTTACCCATCTCTCCTGAGTGTTAACTTCCAATACTCTTGTCATATATTTCGATACATCTACAACAATACCGTTTCCCACAACCTGCCCGGCCAGTGATGTTCCTGCTGTTCTAAGTATCAGAGATGTTTTGTGCCGGTTTGCAAATCTCACCAGTTTTTTAATATCATCGGTATTTTTTGCCCTAACAACGGCAAGAGGTATCTCACGATAATTTGACGCATCGGTTGCGTATAAAATCCGTGTTGTGTAATCAGTAAACAAATCTCCATCGAGCTGACTTCTAAGTTTTGTAAGCATTTTTAATGAATCTGATTTGTCCATGGTTTTCATTAAATAAAGTGTAAAAGTATTAATTCAGAGAGAATTCACATACGAGCATTGGCTAAATATTATTTTGCCGGCAAACTGATTTTTGCATTTCACCAACAATAATTGCTACAAATATTTAGTGGCGCTGCCGCAGTTAACTGGGAAATTAAAGGTATCATTTTTTTAAAAGGTGATACCTTTCGTGATTTAAAAGGTGCAGCGCATCATTATATTTGTAGAAAAAAACATCATTAGGAAAAACCCGAAGGTGCAGAGCACCGAAATATTATAAACGAAAAATGATATTCCGGTGCGCTGCACCTCACCAACAATTATTTCAAAATTTGCTACAAATATTTAGCAGCGCTGCCGCAGTTTTACCGTAAAAATAAAAGGTATCACCTTTTAAAAAAATGATACCTTTCGGTTGATTAACTCTCCAAAAGTTTAAAACTTTTGGAGAGTTTTTACCCGTCAGACCGCTCCAAGAGGTCAGACGGGTTTTTAAGTTCTGTCAAAGTTACGCTGTTTTGGTTTTGTAGTGTTGTTGTTGCTTTTGTTTTTACAATAATTTCATCGCTTTGCGATTTTAAATTTTTCATTTCAAGAGGATATAGTAAATTTGTATTATAAAAAAATTGAAATGGCTAAAATGGTTTCAGGTTGCAAGTTTCAAGTTTCGGGTTTTGGACTTCCGGTTTCCGACTTCCGTCTTCCATATTCAGCAACTCTATCCACTAAAAAATGACAGTACCAAAATATGAATAATCCAATTAATTTTATCCCTGACTATTTGCATAAAACATTTTCCAGGCTCGACCCTGCAAATGTTGCGCTTAAAAGAAGTGTCAAAACATTTTTGGCTGTTATACTCGCTGTAACAATTTTTCATAATAACTTGCAACTCGCTTTATTTGCCGGCTTATCATCATTTTTATTAAGCAGGGCACAAAGCGGTTTCACACTTCGACAGAGAAAAACATCCATGATAACCACAGGTTTTCTGATAGCATTGTTTGCAGTTCCGTTGTCCCTGATTGCCGACAACCGGCTTCTTTCAGTAATTATAATAATTATATGGTCATTTATTTCATTTTTTCTTTCAGGGCAAAAAATAGTGCCGGATTTTAATGCTATCGCAATTCTCTCTATGGGTTTGATTACTCTGGTGTTTTCTGATAATTTGACTTCCGGACTTATTTTCGGTGGGGTTTTTCTATCTTCGACTGTAATAGTTTTTACATTTCATTTTCTGATATTTCCAACCCATCCGAAAAAGAGAATGATAACTCAGACCGGAATAATTATCAGCAGATTTGATAATTACTTCGATTCTATTATAAAAAATTATAATACACTCGAAGATGGTATCAGGATAACTCAAGAAAAAAATACGGCTGTAAAACAATCGGTATCAGACCTAAAACGACTATGGAACATTTTTAATGTAAATATCGGAAAACATAAGTCTTTCGAAACAAATCTTCATTACCTTATAACGGTACTTGAAAAATATCATGAATTTTTAATTCTTCTCTGGCAGTTTAGAGCCATAACATGGGATTCTGCCCTTTACAGTGATTTTCTTTCAGAACAAAAAGACTTGAAATATGCTTTTAATAAAATACTTTTTGACATTATATCTGAGAATTCTGATGAGGAAATAACGTTGTCTTTCTACAAATTACGTAATAAAGTTGAAATGCTGGATAAAGAATACATAAAAAAGCTTGAAAAAACAAACATTAAAAATCATTTAAAGGATAAGGCTGCAGTTATAAATACAATTCACATGCTACATTCACTACTCAACGAAAAAGAAATTACTCGGAAATCAACTTCTTCAGATGAACAGTCAACATCATTAAAAAAAGATAGGGATAATATTTTTCAGAATATCAAGAATACTGTTAACCAAATATCATTTAAAACAACTTCATTCAAATATGGTTTGCGTGCCGCTATAATTATCGGTCTGTGCATGATCTTTTATAAATATTTCCGAGTTGATTACGGTTACTGGATTGTGATTTTTGCTATATTTCTGATTAAGCCAAGTTTAGGGATTTCAGTCAAATCCGGCAGCGACCGCATTCTCGGCACAATTGTAGGATGTCTTCTTGCTTTAGGATTTATTAATTTGATAAATACCGGTTCTCCTGTATTTTACTCAGCCTTGTTTTTAAGTATTTTCCTGATGATATATTTTGCAAACCTCGGTAAGATTGTGCCGATGATAATTTCGGTATCATTTATGATTATTTGTATTTTTACTTTGAAACACCCGGGTAACGACAATATTGCCTTGTTACGAATTCTTTACACTGCCGGTGTTGTACTTGTTGTAATTTTTATTTCTTTTTTCCTATGGCCCGACAAAGCAATGAAAAAAGTAGGAAAAGTGCTCTACTCAGCGCTCGATGCAGAAAAAAATTATTTTACGTACATTTTAGATACTATGCAAATTTCGGAAGTTCCTCCCCAAATTGCAGAAATAAAAAACATTGTCGAAGAAAAAATTTCTTATTCTGAAAAAATTCTTGAAATATCACGCTCCGAGTTTTTCAGCCTGAAGAATGTTTCCCTTGGTTTTAGGATTCTTGTTTATATTAAACGACTACTTAATACTCTGGTTTCTTTTGAAGCCTCTGTCAAAAATATCCACGATAAAAAAACATTAAATTTTATAAAGCCTGAGATAATCAGCGTTTGCAACAGTATAAATGATTTTTTTGATATAGTGGCAAATTCAATTAGAACCCGAAATTTACCTGAAACATGGCCTGATACAGATAAATATTTTGATGAATTAAAAGTAAAATTCAGAACAATCAAAACAGAAGGAAACGAAAAATCCGAGCTGATCATGTTCAGGGAAATATCAACTTTTTTATGGAATTTATGGCCAATAAATATTGATCTGAAAGGAATTAAAAACCTTTTGGAAGATTTTAATAATGAATAATAAATATTGCCAATTGCCATTGCCACCGGTTTCTGGTTTCAGGTTTCAAGTTTCAGGTTTCAGGTTTTAGTTTTCAGGTTTCAAGTTTTAGGTTGCCGACTGAATACTGCCGACTGCCGACTAAATACTGCCTATTCCCGGATATTCAACTCTTGTAAGAAAAAGGCCTTGCGCCGGGACGGAAAAGCCGGCAT
>CBDUSJ010000143.1:0-6632 GCA_965369845.1 uncultured bacterium
AATATTTTTTACTTGTTCTCCCCCCTGTATCACCGAATCTTTTCCGATGGTAATTTTATTAAGAAAAACCGGGAAGTCGCGGATATAGTTTTTCCTGACCTTTGTGTTGAACCTGATTAATCCGTTTGGCCCTCCAAACCAAATAATCCGGTCTTTGTCAGGATAAATTTCCCAGGTGATAAATTTCTTAACAGGAAGCAGAGCAGTGTTTTCAGCCGTAAATATTCCTTCAGGGCTACGCGCAAAAAATCCCGGGTGAGTTTCGTCTCCTTCATTTACCCAAAGATTATCTTGGCTGTCGGCTACAATCAATTTGAACCATCGATTATTTTGGAGAGAATCGTTTTTAAACCAATTACAAGGTGTAAAAATTTGATTTTTTGGGTTGTAAACAAAAACGCCTTTTTTTGTGGATATTAGCAATTTTTCCCCAACTTTGTTAAGGTAATTACCCGTTGGGGCAGGAAGGCCGAATGTTGTGTCGATGTTAATAATATCCTCGTTGGAAATTTCATATCTGAAAATTCCTTTGCCTGGAATACGAAACCATAAAAATCTGCCGGAATCTTCCACAATATTTCTTACTTCGCCGATTATGCCGGGAAGAGCGCCTGATGAATGCCAACGTCCATGTTCGAAAATAAGTCTGACAATTCCATCGGTCAGGCCAACATACACAATGTTTTTATCACTCTCCGAAGGATACAAACATAAAGAAAAATTACGGCTGATTTGCACGGGATTCAACTTTCTGATCAGGTAAACTCCCTGGCTTGCCCCTGCTAAAAGCTGCCCGCCGGCTTCAGCCAACGACCAGCAAGCAGTGGTTATCCCTGGTATCTTTCGGAATCTTCTAACTTCGTCGTCGAACCAGTAAAGCCCCTGATACGTCGAAACAAATAAAGTGTCGTGAAAACGAAGAATATCTGTTACACCACCTTCGAGGTAATTATCCTCATTAAAAAATGTAAGAGGTGAAGGGATTTCCAAAATAGCCAGCCCGTTATTCAAAGCCGCCCAAAGGTTTTTATCAGAATCGATAAACAGCTCATTGACAAAATTATTTGTTAATCCTGTTCTTTCGTTAATGTCCGAAATAAGTTCACCGCTTGCCGAAATAAGCATTAGTCCGTTTTGAACCGTGCCAAGCATTATTGTGCTGTCGGATAAAACAACACCGCACGAAATTGTGTTTTTCTTAAAAATATTTTTATCACGGATATTTTTTTTGTAAACAACATTATTTTTGAGAGAGAACAAACCGAGGTGATCTGTTACCAGAAGTAGCTTACCCGGGCCATCGGATACCATTGATTTGATTTCGGCCACACTGCCAAATATTTCACCGCCGGAAACCGGATTAAGCTGATCTTTGTCCAACACAGATAGACCAAATCCGCTCAACTGTAAATACAAACGGCCTTGTTCGAAAAATGCCGCAATGATCTTTCGTTCGGTATCCCAAACTTTAATTTGCGACTTGTTCCATGCGAACAACCGGTGGCCGGAAACAAAATACACATTATCCTGGGAACAGCAAATCCCGTGAATATCTGTAAAGTTCCTGTATTCGGCAGGAATATTATTATTCAGGCTTTGAAAAAAAAGTTTGCCAATTGTATCTTTTTCCAGAACTCCGATTTCTCCCCGCGCACCGACATAAATTTTACCGTCAGGGCCTAATTTCAGTGCGCTTACTTTTGAATTATTTTGTGTGTAAATTGTTTCCCAAGAATTACCGTCGTATTTTAATATCCCAACAAAATTTCCGAAATACAAAATTCCCGAAGTATCCTGGGAGATAGTAAAATTCTGGGTGTGGGCGCCGTATTCAGCCGAAGTGAAATTTCTAATAAACGGTAGTCCCATTTCTTTCGATTGGGCAGTTAAATTATTAAACATTAGCGAAAATAATATCAACATTCCGCACCGGACAAGCAATAATTTTAACTGCCGTTTTGGTCTTTTTATAAACATAATCGATTTTTTCAACATTTTACTGCTCAAAGATTAAGGGTTTGTAAAAAAATAACCTATTTATTTTGACTCGTTCTTTTGCCCTTTTTCTTCGTTACAAAATTCTTAAATAGCTGTGCTATTCGCAAATTTTGTGCCTTGAAAAAGAACAAAATAACTTCGCCAATTCTGTAAACTTTATTTCTTTACAAGCCCTAAGGAAAAATATTTGTCGAACAACTTATTATCGGTATCCATTAAATCAAAAATTTTTGAGTTTTCAATAAAAATTATTGATGATTTGCTTTCAGCTTTAAATACAGGCGAAACTTCGTGTTTAAAAATAAAACCTGCCGGCAAAATATCTCCCGGAAAATAATCTTTTTCAAACCCGGTTTCACTTTTTAAAATTATCCTGCCGGAAGCTAAAATGGCAAGATAGTCAGAATTTAAAAAATCCTGTTCCATGCCAGCGTTTTTTTGCACAACTTCCTGCTTGCTGTTGAACACAAGATCAATCAACCCGGGAGCAGGAATTGAGGCAAAAAGAGTATTTTTTTTAAGTAGTAATATTTCATCCAATAAAGAGAACAATGAATTTTTTTCAATATCTTTTATTCTGTCGGTAACTTCATTTAACTTTTTCAACTCCTTTCCGGAAAACCGGTTCAGAGTATTAAAATATTGTTCTCTGTAATTTTGGAAAAAGATCATGCAGGCTGTTTCTTTAATCAACGGGTCGGGATTTGGCATATTTGCGGCAAGAAGTGAAGAAGTCGTACGTTGGTTTTGCTCAAATTCAGGAAGCAAAAAAATTGCCAGCGCCTTTATCACAGGGTTCACGATGTAGATATCTTTATTTGTTATTTCTAAAAGCCTTTCGTAAATATCAAGCTGCTGTTGCGGGAAGATATACCTGAAGTGTTGAATGGTTTCTTGTGGAGTGATGTCTTCAAAAATCGGAATAAACAAATCTTTCATTTCCTGTGTAATGATTATG
Organism: uncultured bacterium; assembly: GCA_965369845.1. Classification (GTDB taxonomy): domain Bacteria; phylum Bacteroidota; class Bacteroidia; order Bacteroidales; family 4484-276; genus CBDUSJ01. The sequence goes on from CBDUSJ010000143.1 coordinate 2,957, forward strand.
TCGCATATTTCAAGGGCAAAAACCCTGGATTGGTTTGACCCTTTTTCGAGATGCTCCCGCACTTGCCTGATGATCTCTGCATCGTAAAGCAACGACAAGAGAATGAAGACATTTTCTTTTTTCAGATGTATCTCTTCTTTTAAAGCATTTCTTAAAACAAGAGTTGAACCGGACTGTTTTTCCAAATCTATGATTGAAGCTAAAAGCCAGATTATCCCACCAATTAATTGCTTAAGTGTTTCTTTCAGGACCGGTGTTTCGGAGGGTAGAACTTTGTATTCCAAGCGGCTCAACGACAATAATGTTTGATATCTGACATCCTTATCGGGATAATTCAATTTGTTTTTAAGAAGTTGAATAGCTGCTTTACCACCGATTTTTTCCATTAACCGGATGATGCGCAATTGAGTTGGCTTGTGATTGGTCATTTTCCAGAAATAAGACTCTGATTCTTCGATGATGGGTTCGCCAATTTCAAGCAAAGCATTTTCGGCAAAACGCGCATATTCCTGATGCTGCAAAAATTCGAAAACTGCAGGCCATAATTCAATTCTTTTCAATCTGCCCGCTGAAATCAGGGATGTTTTTATTACCTTAGGATCATTATCCGAAAGCAGGCATGATAAAATACTGAAAGCGTTGTACCTGCCGGAATATCCTAGTAAGCGGGCTGCAATCACCCGGTCTTCGGTATATTTTGATTTTGAAAGTGATTCGAGATGTTCGATAGGATAGCCGCCAACTAAGAGTAATTCTTTCCGGGTTTTTAAAAGCGCCTGATTAAATTCCTCATCACCCCGGTTTTTTATTAGCTTATCAATTGCCGGTAAAGCGCTTAAATAACAGTATTCCTCGATGTAATCCAACGCAGTTAGTCTGATTTGTTTAGCCCCGTTTTGTAAAAGTTCGATAAGAATGTCGTCGACCAAATTCGGTTCAATGTTTTCAATCATGGATAATTTTTCTTCAAGACCGGATTTGCTTGTTTCAATAATTGAATAAACCGGCGTTTTGTCCAACGTCTGCGATTCTTCTCCTGGCTCGAATATCATCAAATCTTCCCCGGAGATAATATGTTTCAACCGGTTTCGATATTCTTTGTACATACGCAGAGTTACCCTAAGCCAAATTATCAGGACAATTACAAAAACATAGCTGTAGTGTACAAGGTTCAAAAATGACAGAGCTGACAGAGCAAGTATCACCACTCCGGTTATCACGGTTCCAAGCGCTTTCGGAATACCTTCTATCTGACTTTGGAATGCCAGCCGCTGATCCGGCGGCATGGGCTGGTAGAGTATCTGAAATGCAGGATCGTAGATAGCCCCCCGGAACGACCTTTCGAGCAATCTGGCAAAAACAATAAAAACAAAGAAAATGCTTGCTGCGCCGAAAATAGAACCGAAAAAGGCGGCGCAGCCAATGCTGATCAGAAGCACGACAGGAAGGGAAAGCAGACTGATCCTGATCCCGTACTGTGTAAGAAGCCGGCCCGAGACAAATACTTTCAGCAATAATTCGAATAAGGCGACAAAACCCAGAAAAATTCCAAGGAACTTAGCCACTAATTGTTGGTCGTTGTGAAATTCAAATTTGGTTTGGTACAAAAATGTGAAATCAATAAACAGGTATCCGAATATCGGCAATAGCGCCATCAGAGAAATATAAAGGAAATAAGGCTTTTTGATCAGGTCAAGATATTTCCAGCTTTCTTTTGGCTTTTTAGCGGATTGACTATTTTCTGCCGGCAATTTAACAGGTTCAAGTTTTTCTTTAAAATTTTTTATTATGAAAAAAACCACAATAACACAAATGATCAGCGAAAATGCAGCTAAAAAGAGCAGGTCGGGAGTTTTAAGAAATTCGAGCAGAAATGGAATGGAGAAATAACCTACAACGAGTGAGATAACCTCGCCTGTGCTTATCAATCCGAAAATCCTTTTCCCCTGCCTGAGGTCGAACAGCTTTGCGGCAACTCCCCAAAAAGTAACAAGGCTGATGTAAACGATCACTCTTACCCATGTGTACATTAAAAAAGCCAGCCAGCCGGATTCAGCCATCTTCTCACCAATACTGATAAGAATTACCGAAACCGTAACAAAAAGAAGTTTAAAAATCAACTGCCCTGAAACAGTTAAATGTTTATCAATTAGCGACAACAACAGCCATGCAAGATAAACCGCAACTCCCGATGCAATGAACGAAACAGGGATCATTACCGGATCGAAAAAGGTCAAAAAGATTGCATTGGTGGAAGTAAAAAAGAAGGCAAGCGAAAGTCCCATGAAAAAAGAATACAAAATAAGCAAAATAACCGCCTTGCCCTCGCCTTGCCGGACATTGAGAAATTTTAATATTTTGCTGTCTGTGCCCATTATTTTAGTTTACAAATGATAAAGACTTTCGTCAATTTCAAATCTTTTTGCGGATTGTGTATCTATCGGTTCTAAAAGTTTACGTTTTATTAAATTGGGAAAGCCTGATTCAAAATCGAGAGACTTCAGAATTCCGTTAATGTTTCTCTCTTTATTTTGAAGAACGGCATTGATAATATCCAAAGCCATCCAACCACTCGGAGAGGTCATTTTATCATGCAGTTTCCGAATGTCATCAGGGTAGTTCCCGTCTTTGGAAAGTATATTTATCGGAGGCGACACACCCAGAATATTTCCTTTGTCAATTTCTCCGGAAACATGATGGATGGTGAGAAGCGAAATAGTAGCTCCTTTTTCCATTGTATCAAAATAGGGTTTTGCACCTGTTCCAAAGTTTTTTCTTAAATCGGAAGGATGAAAATTGTAAATTCCGTACTTTGGAAATTCGAAAATCGGTTTATCAATTAGTTGACCTAATCCGCAAACCAGTATCAATTCCGGTTGAATTTGCTGAAGCCATTCCCTGAAAAACAGTGTTTTAACAGCTCCCGTGTAACATGGTATCCCAAATGAAATGGCGTTGTCTTTTATAATATTAACCAAAAATTCTTTTTCCTGTTTTGAGTACAACCGCCAAATCCGCTTTTTCACCGAAATTTTTGCCTGCGGGTTTGTCGCATCATCTGTAACAAATCCAACAATATTGAGTTTGCCGGGATATTTGGATTCGAATCTTTTCAGGGCTTCTAAAATGAGAAATCCCGGATATGTGCTTCCGCAACACAAAACCCGCAAACCGCTTTTTGTTTTTTCCGGATTAAGTATTTTGTCCGGCACATATAATTCGCCCCACTGAAATTCCGGATTATGAATAACAGTAAGCTTTTTTTCCGCTATGTAATTTCTTGTTTCCAATTTTTTTATATTAAAAATCATACAAAATCCTAAACATAAAATTCCTGTCTTGTTGTAAAGTTCGTGACGGATTGGTGTAACCGTCAGCTAATTTTACACCCGGATCGTAATATTTTTTGTTAAACAGATTATTGCAAATTAATTGCAGAGTCATTCCCGGCAACAGTTTCCGGTAGCCAATTACTGCATTAAAAATTGTTGTTCCGTTGAATGTGCAATTGTTTAATGGCACTGTTGTCCCCTCACCGGTTATTCGTTTACTGTCGTAATTCATTCTCAGGTTTAGATTAAGATTTTTAAAAAACAGCTTATTAATTCCGGCATTAACCTGATGGCTCGAAATATCCCCGACACGGTTATATACATCGCCTGTTTCATCTACTGTT
>CBDUSJ010000144.1:0-6624 GCA_965369845.1 uncultured bacterium
TTTCATCAAGCCACAGATTTCTCAGATTTTCACTGATATATTTTATTTATATTTATAAAAATCAGGGAATTATAAAACATTTGTAAGCATTATTTAAGAATCTTCAATTTCTAATTTAACATTTCCAATTTCCAATTTATAATTTCTACTTTCTACTTTCCAACTTCCTCACCAAAAGACAAACATTTTCAACATGATGTGTTTGGGGGAACATATCAACCGGACAGATCTTTTTGATGGAATAATAATCGGTTAACAGCGCTATATCTCTTGCTTGTGTCGCAGGGTTGCAACTTATGTAAACGATTTTTTGAGGCAATATTTTTATAATTTGCTTCACAACCTTAGGCGACATTCCGGCTCTTGGAGGGTCGGTTATTATCACATCAGGTATGCCGTTTTTGTAAACAAAATTATCATCCATGATTTTTGCGATATCTCCGGTGTAAAAAACCGTATTAGCAATGTTATTAATTTCTGAATTTTCTCTGGCGTCAATTATTGCTGACGGAATATATTCGATACCCACAACCTTCGTGACATATTTCGAAATAAAATTGCTTATACTGCCTGCACCGCAATAAAGATCGTAAACAGTTTCGTTACCGCAAAAATCAGCAAAATTGCGGGCGGTTTTATAAAGTTCATAAGCCTGTTCCGGATTAGTCTGAAAAAACGTAAGCGGGCTGATCTTAAATTTCACTCCTTCCATTTCTTCCATGATAAATGATTTTCCTCTATAAAGATTAACCGGCAAATCGGAAATTGTATCATTTTTTTTATCATTGATAACCCAAAAAAGCGAATTTATCTCAGGGAAGCTGTCCCATAGAAAATCCATCAATCCTGTAATTTCTTCACGCTTGTCGCTGGCAAAAACCATTATCACCATCACCTCGCCATTTTTGGTGTTTCTGATTATAACATTTCTTAAAAATCCGTTATGTTTTTTAATATCATAAAACTCAAGTGCGTTTTTTAAAGCATAGTCTCTGAGTGCAAGCCTGATAGTGTTTGAAGGTTCTTTTTGAAGATAGCAGTTTTTCAGATCGATAATTCTGTCGTACATGCCTAACAGGTGAAATCCGAGTCCATCCATATTTACCGGTTTTTCTGACGGTTTTTTTCCATCAATAAGCCATTTCCTGTTTAGGAAAGTAAACTCGAGCTTGTTTCTGTAAAAATATTGTTGTTTTGCAGGTATGATGGGCAAAATTTCAGGAATATCAAGTTTCCCGATTCTTTCAAAATTATCTTTAACCTGATTTTGTTTATAATAAAGCTGTTCGCTGTAAGCCATGTTTTGCCATTTGCAGCCGCCACACAGTCCGAAGTGCTCACATTTTGGTTCGGTACGTTTTTCCGAATATTTATGAAATTTAACGGCTTTACCTTCAAAAAAAGATTTTTTCTTTTTTGTAACTATAATATCCACAATATCGCCCGGAACAACAAAAGGCACAAATATTACCATATTATCCACTCTTGCAATTGCTTTTCCTTCAGACCCGGCATTTAGGATCTCTATTTTTTCAAATACCGAAAGTTCTTTTTTTTTGCCTGTCATATTTTTATTATTAAATAAAAGGTTTTTAAAAAAATCAATATTAATTAAAAATTATTTACATTTGTATAATTATTTACTTTTTAATAAAATAATCCCTTATTTTTTTACTAATGGAAGAAATAATCAGAGCAGTTTTAATTGATGATGAACGGTCAAATATACTGTCCTTAAAAAATTTGCTGGATAAGTATTTTCCGAATATTGAAATAATTGGCACCGGAAGTAATGTAGCGGAAGGTGTAAAAATTATCGATGAAAAAAAACCCGATCTTGTATTTCTTGATATTTCGATGCCCGACGGCGATGGATTTGATGTTTTAAGCAAGGTTAAATACAGAGCATTCGAGGTAATTTTTACTACTGCACACGATCAGTATGCACTTAAAGCATTTGATTTTTCAGCTATTCATTATTTGCTAAAACCGGTTGAATATCCCGAACTCCGGCAGGCCATCAACAGGTATAATACAGTAAAAAGCAAAGAAACATTCAGCGCTCGTTTAAGCGTTTTAAAAGACAACCTTCATTATAAATTCCAGAAATTAATTGTTCCTTCAACAGAGGGCTTGAATATTATATTGCTTGATGACATTATCAGGCTTGAAGCAAGCAATGTATATACTGTTTTCTACCTTACAAACGGCCGGAAATTACTTGCATCAAAACCATTGAATAATTTTGAAAAACTTCTGTCCGATCAACCATTTTCAAGAATACACAGTAAACATTTGGTAAATCTTAAATATATTGTTAAATATATAAAAGGTAAAGGTGGGTCTGTTGTTCTTGAAGATGGCGAGGAAATTTATGTTTCCGTACGAAAGAAAAATGATTTTATAACTGCACTTAAAAAATATGCCCGTTCATTATAAAACCTATTAATCACAAAATTACCACCAAATGACAATTGAATGACTACTGAATGACCACCGAATGACCACCGAATAATTTAGTTATTCAATCAATCCCCGTCCGGTTTTAATTAATCTATTATCCTTTTTTAAATCAGAGATTATCTTATCAAGCATACCGTTGATGAAAATCTTGCTTTTAGGTGTGCTGTACAATTTTGAGAGTTCAATATATTCATTCATTGTTACTTTAACGGGAATAGAAGGAAATTCAAGAAATTCTACAATTGCCATTTTAATGAGAATGATATCCATAATCGCAATCCGTTCAATGTCCCAGTTGGAGGCTTTTTCCTTAATAATTTTTTCAAATTCACTGCTCCTAAGTATCGTTTTGCGGAAAAGATGAACAAGAAAATTTTTGTCTTCTTCCGGATCATCCTTGCCGGTTAAATTATACAAGGGAGGGAAATGATATAAATCGTTGAATTCCTGACGGAAATTCCTGATAATTTTTAACGTAAGAGGATTGGCAATTTCTAAATCAACCGACCAGAAAATATCTTTTTCTTCGTAAAAATAGCTGAGCGTTTCGGAAGAAGCCACAAATTTCCTGAATATTGCCAGAATTATTGCTTTATCATTTTCATAAAAATCGGCAGGTGAATTCATATAATCTTTATATTCAGACGAATTTTTAATTTCACCGAATATCTTCCTGACCATGTCCCTTTCATCGATCCAGTTTATTTTATAAGCATTACGTCTCTGTATGAATTCCTTATTATTTGATAATTGACCGATAAACCTGTTATTTATAAATCTGGTATTTGGGTTAATATCTTCCTCGGTAGGGTAGAATTTTTTTTTGGCTTCTTCAGCACGTAATTGGGAAAATTTTACAATTTCGGTGAGAAATGATAACTGATAAATTATTAGCTGATAAATTTTCTCTACATTTTTAAGCATATTTTTTTCGGCAATAACAATCTGTTCGTTCCCGGAAACAAAAAATGCATAAAGGGACTGTAAAGCTTTAATTCGTAAATGCCTTCTGCTAAGCATAATCGGATTTGGCGACATCTATTTATTTGGAAATTGGCGCAAAAATATTCTTTTTTTTTAAACCTTTTGATGATTTAAAATATAAATACTTATTTTTGCGTTGGAAACATTAATAAAAATTAATTAAAATGGAAGATACCGAAAACAAAGAAAGACGAGAAGAAATTTTTTCACGTGTCGTAAGAGCGGGCAAAAGAACCTATTTTTTTGATGTTAAGGAAACAAGGAACAAGGAACGTTACCTGACCATTACAGAAAGTAAACGTCGGTTTAACAATGAAACCCAAAATTTTTTCTACGAAAAACATAAATTGTTTCTCTATAAAGAAGATTTTGAAAAATTTGCTAACGGCCTGAATGCCGTTATTGAATTTATTGAAACCGGAAGCGTTCAGGAAGAGTATCAGGATATTGACAATATTCATAAAGATACAGGTGTAACAGATGTGAATTTCGACGATCTTGATAAAGATTAAATCTTATCAAAAATATTTTTAAAAGCTGGCCGGTAGTCAGCTTTTTTTTATTAAGAATTTTGTTAATTACTTTTGAAAATTATTTTTCATCGAAACTCTGATAAATTGTAATTTTGCACGAAAATAAAAAAACCGATGGGTAAAGTAATTGCAATTGCAAATCAGAAAGGCGGAGTTGGTAAAACCACCACAGCCATTAATCTTGGCGCAGGTTTAGCCGTTTTGGAATACAAAACCCTTGTTGTTGATGCCGATCCTCAGGCAAATTCTACATCCGGTCTTGGGCACGATCCGAGAAATATTCAGAAAAGTATTTACGAATGTATTATCGACAACACAGAGCCCAAAGATATAATCCTGAACACAACAACACCAAATCTCAGCATTTTACCTGCGCATATCGACCTGGTCGGCGCTGAAATTGAAATGATAAATTTGCCTAACAGGGAAAGGATGATGAAAAAGGTGATTGATAAAATAAAAGACGATTTTCAGTTTGTAATTATTGATTGTTCCCCGTCACTCGGGCTTGTTACGGTAAATGCCCTGACTGCTGCCGATTCCGTTATTATTCCCGTACAATGCGAATATTTTGCCCTCGAAGGACTTGGAAAACTTCTCAACACTATTAAAATTGTTCAATCCAGGCTGAACAACAAACTTGATATTGAAGGTATTCTTCTAACAATGTACGACACAAGACTCAGGCTGGCAAAACAAGTTGTCGAAGAAGTGAGAACTCATTTCCAGCAAATGGTCTTTGATACGATAATTAATCGTAATACCAAGCTCGGAGAGGCTCCCAGTTTTGGCGACACTATCATTATTCATGACGCTAACAGTACAGGAGCCATTAATTACCTTAACCTTGCCAGAGAGATACTTCAGAAAAATAATATGACAAAAATGGATCAGTCGGCTGTGAAGATAGATTTCTTTGATGAATCGTCGGTATGAGAAAAATATTAAAATGAAAAGTAAAAAAAGCGTTTTAGGACGAGGGTTGGAAGCAATTTTACGAAGCCCTGACACCGATATTACTTCAAAGGATATTTCGGGAAATTATGTAGTAGGGGCAATTGCAAATCTTGATATTAATAAAATTGAAGCAAACCCGTTTCAACCAAGGAATAAATTTGAAGAAGAAGCCCTGAATGAACTTTCGTTATCAATAAAAGAACAGGGAGTTGTTCAGCCTGTTACAGTAAGAAAACTCGGTTACGATAAATACCAGTTAATTTCAGGTGAGCGCCGGTTAAGAGCTGCAAAACTTGCCGGTTTGGAGAATATTCCTTCATACATCAGGGTGGCAAACGATAAGCAGATGCTTGAAATGTCGCTGATAGAAAATATTCATCGTGAGGATTTGAACGCTATCGAAATAGGAATAAGTTACCAGCGTTTGATGGAAGAATGTAAACTGACACAGGAGGAATTAAGCAAACGCATCGGCAAACAACGCTCGACAATTGCGAATTTTGTCAGGCTACTCAAACTTCCCGCCGAAATTCAGATTGCTATTCGCGATGGCTTGATAACAGCGGGGCACGCAAGATCGTTCATCAATTTAGAAAATAGGGAAGACCAACTTCAACTGCTAAGTGAAGTACTGGAAAATGACTTGTCGGTCAGGGAAATTGAGAAGAAAGTAAAAAAAAGAAATAAGCCGGGGTGTAAAAAAACTTCAAATAAAAATATGCTTCTTCCTGAAAAATACCGGATATTCAGGAGTAACCTCAGCGAAAAATTAAAAACAAAGGTTGAGGTTAAAAAAAATAATAATGGGCGCGGAAGTATCGTTATTTCCTTTAAATCCGACGAGGAAATGGATAAGATTATTTCGCTACTGAATAATTGATACCACATTTCTCCCGGCAAGATAATTCAGAATAATTGATGCAGCTATTTAATTTCAGGAAATCCGGACTTAGTTTTTTCACAATCATCTTAAAAAAAACCAGCGGCAATGGTTTATATTTAATTGTGTTTTCGCTAATTTTATTTTTATTATGCGTCAGCCCTGAAAATATGTATTCACAAAGCCGAAACAAAAAAGCAAAAGCCGATACCGTTAAAGTACATTCCGCAAAAAAAGCGACTTTGTATTCTGCAATTTTACCCGGTCTGGGACAGGCATATAACAAAAAGTACTGGAAAATTCCGGTTCTTTATGCCGGGTTCGGAGTTTTGTATTATTTTATTAAAACAAACGGGGGCGAGTACCGGAAATTCAGAACTGCATATAACATCGTTGCTACGGGTGATAGCGCCCATTTCGATAATGAATATGTGGTGAAATATGATCACAATTTGGACCAGTTGGAGGATGGCAGAAACTATTATCGGCGAAATTATGAGCTTTCATGGATCTTAACCGGGTTTTTATACATATTAAATCTTATCGATGCAAGTGTTGATGCAAACCTTTATACTTATGATGTTAGCGACAATCTAAGTCTGCGTTTTGAACCGGTTATCGAACCAACACCAACAATCTCATTACCTAATCCCGGAATAAAATTAACGTTTAGGTTTTAAAGAAATATTAATAGGCTGAGGCTCCATTCGGACCCCCTTCGGCCGAAAGGCTGATGCAAATAAATTTAAGCAATTATATATTCAGAATTCCTGACACTATAAATGATTATCAATCTGTTATATGTTT
>CBDUSJ010000145.1:0-6614 GCA_965369845.1 uncultured bacterium
AGTCTTCGACATTATCATTGTTCATCAAACAAATTATTATTCCTGTATGAATCCCTTTTATTAATTTTATTTACTATTTCTTTTTCATGATATTTATCCAATAAAATCACTCAGATTAATAACACTAAATTATTTACAGTATTTTTGCATACTGTTCAGATTTTCAAAAACAAAATCCTACGGATGAACTACTCCGAAACTCTCGATTTCCTTTACAGTCAACTTCCGATGTACCAGAGAATTGGAGGGGCAGCGTACAAAGCCGATTTAAAAAATACTATTTCCTTATGCAATTTGTTGGGCAATCCCCAGGATCGGTTTAAATCGGTTCATATTGCAGGTACTAACGGTAAAGGCTCAACATCGAATATTATTGCCTCGGTTTTGCAGGAGGCCGGACTGAAAACGGCTTTATATACTTCGCCACATTATAAAGATTTCAGAGAAAGGATCAGGATAAATGGCAGTATGATCCCAAAAGAATATGTAATTAATTTTATTAATAAATGGAAAAATAATTTTATGGAAATCGGCCTTTCATTTTTTGAAATGACCGCTGGACTTGCGTTTCAATATTATTTTGACGAAAAAGTTGATGTTGCAGTAATTGAGGTTGGGATGGGTGGCCGGCTCGATTCAACAAACATTATAAAACCTTTACTATCAGTTATCACAAATATCGGCCTTGATCACACCAAATTTTTAGGGAATAACCTGGAAAAAATTGCTATAGAAAAAGCGGGCATTATTAAAAAAAATGTTCCTGTTATAATCGGGGAAACGCAGGAAAACATAAAACATATATTTATAAATACAGCGCTTAAAGCCGAAGCTCCAATTGTTTTTGCGGATCAGAATTATAAAGTCAGGGTAAAAAAAACCACTTTTGATTTTAATGATAAAAATGAAATTGATATTTATAAAAACAAAAAAATATTTTTAAGCAAAATTAATAATCCTTTATCCGGTTTTTATCAAACAAAAAATATTGCCACTGCGCTTCAGGTTCTTGAGACATTAAATAATTCAGGAATTTCAATTTCTTTGGAAAACATCCACAGAGGTATTGAAAACACTGTAAAAAATACAGGGTTCTTGGGAAGATGGCAGATTCTTGGTAAAAATCCTTTAATAGTTTGCGATAGCGGACACAATGTTGATGGAATAAAACAAGTTATTTTAAATTTAAAAAATATCCCATATAAAAATTTACATTTTGTGCTTGGATTTGTCAACGATAAAAAGATTGATGAAATACTTAGTCTTTTACCAAACAATGCTTTTTACTATTTCTGCAAAGCCAATATACCACGTGGCCTTGATGAAAATATTCTGTTTGAAATGGCCAAGGAATCAGGTCTGAACGGGGAATCATTTTCTTCTGTTAATAAAGCATATTCCGTAGCATTAAAAAATGCAGGCAGGGATGATCTTGTTTTTATCGGGGGAAGTACATTTATAGTTGCCGAGGTATTGTAACCCTAATTAATTGCGCCTGTCAATAGATCACTCTTTTTAAAATATAGAAATGTTTTCTCATTTTTAGAAACATTTAAAAACAAAAATTAATTTCAATTATAAATTTTTAGTTGTTATAACTTAGTTATTAAGTCTTTAATAATTAATCAAATTTTTATCTTTCTATTAGGTATAATAATTGCAATTTGAGAAAATGCACCTTGTTAATATCTTGTTGATATCTTTTCATAAAAAGATTGTAAATAATCAATAATTTTTTTGCATTTCCATTACTTTTACAGCAAAATTATGATAAATAAATTTTTATAAAATATTCCCTTCCCTTTCTTTTAGAAAAGCCATCTCTAATCTCCAGATGGTTTTTCTTTTTTTTGTTTTTTACAATTGCTGAAAATAAACACGTACAAAAAAAAGTTCCCCGGTCAGAGAACTTCTTTTTATTTGCGTAAAAGAATTAGTCCAGATTTAATTTTTTCTTTACCAGCGACATAATATCGTCCGAAGGTTCAGCGTAAATAAGTGCTCTACCATCTCCGTAATTAAAAATGTAAGTGTATCCGTTTTCTTTAGCAACTTCTTCAACTGCTTTACGTGCCTTTTCGATTAACGGGGCAGTTAATTCAGTCTCTTTATTGGCAAGCTCCTGCTGAGCCCGAATGTTAAATTCTTCCATACGCTGCTGTAGATCCTGAATTTCTCTTTCTTTTGTTTGCTTGATGATATCCGACATTGAAGCTTGATTAGCCTGATAATCGAGAACTTTGTTCTCAAGTTCGGCCTGCATTGTTGCAAACTGGTTCTGAAGACCTTTTGCGTAAGTTTCATACGCGGCATTGGCAGAGTCCTGACCGGGCAATAGGCTGTAAAGCTTAACAAAATCAATGTGCCCAAATTTTTGAGGTTTCTGAGCAATTGCTGAAAATGAAAAAGCAAAAACAGCTAAAATCGCGATAAATTTTATTGAACTTTTCATTAGTTAATTATTTTATAAAAAGATTAATTGCTTGCAAATTTATTACATTATCATTTATATGACATAAATTTTTCTGTTTTTCTGAAAATTTAACGTTTTATTTTCAGAATTGATATCATGCAGGGTTCATCATTTATTTACCTCTTGTTCCCATAATACTTCCTATCTGTTCAAGAACATCATCACTAATATCATTTTTAGGATTGGCATACATGATAACAGGCCCGCTTGCTTTATCAAAAACAAAAGCATAATTTTTCTTAATTGCAATTTCTTCAATAGCGTTAAAAATTTTTTCCTGGATAGGTTTTACCAATTCCTCGCGTTTTTTAAACAATTCGCCATTTGTGCCAAACTTTTGTTTCTGGAGTTCTTTAGCTTCTTTTTCGGTTTTAATGATCTCTTCTTCCCTTTTTCTTTTCATATCTTCGGGAAGCAAGACAGCGTCAGTCTGGTAAGCTTTGTACATCTGTTCGACTTTCTCAAATTTTTCTTCAATTTCCAGTTGCCATTGTTTCGAAAGTTCATCAATTTCGTTTTGTGCATCCTGATATTCCGGAATATTCTCAAGAATATATTCTGTGTCAACATAGCCGAATTTCTGAGCATAAGTTGTGGACGCAGAAAAAAGCAGGAATAAACAGAAGGGCAGGAATGTTTTACTTAATACTGATTGATATTTCATAATTTATTCTCCTAAATATTTTATAAATAAATAATTTTTTCCGACAACGGTTACAAATAATATACCAAAATTTGTTTATTGAAAATGCTTAAAATTTCTATTATTTACAGATTAATTTTAATCAATTGATTGATTAATTGAAAAATGGAATTGTCCTTTATTAGCGCTTGGAATGCCTGGAACATCATCGAATCCATAACCCCAATCGAGTCCGAGAATACCAAACATAGGCAGGAAAACCCTGAGCCCAAATCCGGCAGAGCGGTAAACTTTGAACGGATTAAAATCTGCAAAGTTGAACCAGCAATTTCCTGCTTCTACAAATGCTAATCCATAAATAGTAGCGTTTGGGTTAAGCGATAAAGGATATCTTAACTCCAAAGTGTATTTGCTATAAATAGCTCCTCCGATGTTCGGATTATAGTAATATCCGGGTGTAATTGTTTCGTTTCCGTAACCTCTCATCCCAATTATTTCACGGCCATCAAGGTTGTTGTAACCGGTCAGGCCATCGCCGCCAAGATAGAAACGTTCGAAGGGGGTTACTCCAATATCGTTATTATATTTCCCGAGAAAACCAAATTGTACCCTTGGGCTGATAACAAGATTGCCTATTAGTTTTGTATAAAAATTAGACTTGAATTTCCATTTGTTGTATTCAATCCACTTATATTTTTCGGTATCGTCCATGGTTAAATAATCTTTTCCGGAGAACCACGAATAGGGCGGTGTTAATTCAACAGTAAAAGACACCTCGGAACCTTGTTTTGGGAAAATTGGCGAATCAATCGAATTGCGTGAAAGAGTTACCGAATAATTAAAATTGTTGTAGGTGCCAGTTCCGGTTCCAAAAGTAAATATCCTGGTATATTGATACAGGTCGTAAATTTGGAAACTTAATGACTGATATAATGAGAAAAAGTCATCGGGCCACTGAAGGCGTTTTCCGAGTCCGATAGTAAGGCCATTAATCTTAAAAGTTGCCCTGTTAGGATCATTTTTCGGCAGTTGGTTGGTGTATAAAGAATGGAAAAACGAAACACTGAAAGCATTTGGTTTTTTGCCGCCAAGCCATGGTTCTGTAAATGAAATACTATAGCTGAGATAACCGCGGCCATACGACTGTAACCGTAGAGATAATTTTTGTCCGTCGCCTGACGGTACAGGCCTCCATGCATCTTTTTTAAAGAAATTTCGTAGGGAGAAATTATTAAACGACAGCCCTAGTGTGCCGATTATCCTTCCATAGCCCCAACCGCCGGAAAGCTCTATCTGATCGGCAGAAATTTCTTCAACATTATAAGTGATATCAACTGTGCCATCCACAGGGTTTGGCTGGATGTCGGGTTCAATTTTCTCGGGATCGAAAAAGCGCAATTGTGCAAGCTCACGTGTTGTCCGAATAATATCAGAACGGCTAAAGAGTTGCCCCGGCCTTGAACGTATCTCTCGGATTATTACACGGTCGTTGGTTCTTGTATTTCCTTTAACGGCAACTGTATTAATTCTTGCCTGTTTTCCTTCCCTTATACGAATTTCAATATCGATAGTGTCGTTCTCAACCCTGACTTCAACGGGTATTGCCTGAAAAAATAAATAGCCGTCGTCAAGGTAAAGTGAACTGATATCGATCCCAAGTGGATTATACGACAGGTTTGTAGTTAAAATTTCCTGATTGTAAACATCTCCCTTTTGAATTTTTAAAATATTGTTAAGAAATTCGGATGTAAATTTTGTGTTTCCAACCCAGGTAATTTCTCCGAAATAATATCTGTCGCCTTCGTCCACAGTAATATCAAGGTCGATTGTTTTTTCATCGTGTCTGTAAATTGAATCCTTGACGATTATTGCATCACGGAAACCAAGCTCGTTATATTTTGCAATAAGGCTTTCTTCATCTTCTTCAAAATCTTCCTGGATATATTTCGAGGACTTAAATATACGGAGTTTAATATTTTCATTAACATAATCTCTGGCTCTTTCTACCACTGTGTCGAACTGAAATTGCAAGGCCGCTTTTATTGAATTCCAGATTAGGATGTCGATATCATTAAGCGGATTAAAAACCCCCTTTTCTTTAGTGTTTTTGAAGGTTTTTAACACTTGCTGGTCGGTCAGATAGTGATTGCCATTTATATTTATCCGGTAAATTTTTATCCGGCCGTTTTTGTGAATATTTATTTTAAGAATAATGTTGTTTGCTTTGAGTGTATCAGGAATTTGTTCAATATCAACCTCGGTATCCAGAAAGCCTTTATCGGTAAAATATTCCTTGATTCTATTCGTCGCATTTTTAAGGAGATTGTCGGTAACAACATCACCCCTAACGATAAGTATTTTTTCACGCAGGTTATCAGCTTCGGCTTTTTTAACGCCGCTAAAAGAAAATTTTGATAAGCGGGGGCGCTCTTTTAGTTCGATATTCAGGAAAATGATATTTTCTTTGACGTCGGTTGCCGATATACCAATGTATTCGAATAGTCCCTGCTTCCAGAGTTTAGTTATGGCATTGCGAATTTTATCACTCGGTATCTTGATTTTCTGACCAACACTTAAGCCTGAGATCATTATTAGCACATTCTGGTCGAGATACTGTACGCCTGAAACTGTAATACCGCCGATTTCATATTCTTTCGGGTCGGTATAATCAATTTCCAACAAATCATCACCAATAGAAACCTGGGCCTGGAGAAAATCAGGAATGAAAAGAAAATTCAGGATAAACAAGCCTGAAATTATTTCAAATACAAATTTTCGAATATATCTTTTTAGTTTAAATTCCATTTTTATCTTTTACTTTCGCATTGAGTTGGTCGCTTGTACGCCCAAATCTTCTTTCCCTGCTTTGATAATTGATGATAGCTTCGTAAAAATCTTCTTTTCTGAAATCAGGCCACAGTTTTGGCGAAAAATATAATTCTGAATAAGCCAGTTGCCACAGCATGAAATTACTGATCCTGTATTCGCCGCTGGTTCGGATTAAAAGTTCGGGATCAGGAAATTCTTTCGTGAACAGATTATTTGAAATAAGATTTTCATCAATATCCTCGATTGAAATTTCATTATTTTTTACTTTCCCGGCAATCAGCTTTGTTGTTTCAACAATTTCGTAATGTGAACTGTAGCTTAAAGCCATTATCAGATTCATACGAGTATTGTTCTTTGTTTCATCTATCGTTTTCAGAAGCTGTTTATATATATTTTTGTTTAAAGCCTTTAGATCACCGATGGCTAATAAACGAATGTTGTTTTTATTTAGTGTTTTTAACTCGGTATTCATTGTTTTCAGAAAAAGTTTCATCAGGGATTCTATCTCGAAACGCGGACGGCTCCAGTTTTCAGTTGAGAAAGCAAAAAGTGTTAAATTCTTTATGCCCAGTTCGGCGGCAGCCTCGGTAGTTTCCCTAACGGAAACAACACCATTTTTGTGGCCAAAGGTGCGCATTTTACCGCGTTGCTTTGCCCATCTCCCGTTGC
>CBDUSJ010000146.1:0-6579 GCA_965369845.1 uncultured bacterium
TAAATCTGTGATAATCAGTGCAATCTGTGGCAGCTTTTTTTCAACAATTTCAAATTAATGTATTTTCGGAGTAGATTCAATATTTATTGGTTAATTATTAATTTTTTAAAAAGTTGCTAAATTAGTTTTTTTAATTAAATTTGCATTTTCTTATCAATATTCACGCCTGATAAAATCTATGGCAAAAGAGAAATACCATTATAATCCGGCATCGTTATCGTACGAAAAAGTTGGAATTTCGTTCCGAAAAAGAATGATGAGAACAGCGATAATATTGCTTGTTTCGTTTTTGTATGCAGTGGTTGTTTTATTTATTGCTTATTATTTTTTCGATTCCCCTAAAGAAAGAATGTTACAACGTGAAATAACCCATTATAAATTGCAGTATGATATTATGAACGACCGTCTTGATCATATCCAGACTGTGATGGAAGATGTGCAGGACAGGGATGATAATATTTACAGGGTAATATTTGAGGCTGAGCCGATACCGAGTTCTGTAAGGAAGGCCGGTTTTGGCGGCGCCGACCGTTACGCAAGGCTCGAAGGGTATAAAAATTCGGACATAATAATTGAAGCCTCCAGGAAGATCGATCAGATCATTAGCCAACTTTATATTCAGAGCAAATCCTTTGATGAAGTTTTTGAAATGGCTAAGAATAAAGCTAAAATGCTGGCTTCCACACCTGCAATTCAACCTGTGCGTAATAAGGATTTAAAGCGGCTATCTTCATATTACGGTTACAGGATTGACCCGTTTTATAAGGTTATCAAGTTTCATGAAGGTGTTGATTTTTCAGCCCATGTCGGGACCGAAATTTATGCCACCGGAGATGGCGTAGTGAAAAGAGTGAGAAAATCGCGCAGAGGATATGGAAATACAATTATGATAGATCATGGTTATGGTTATGAAACCTTTTATGCTCATACCGATAAAATACTTGTGATAAAAGGACAAAAGGTGAAACGCGGCCAGGTTATTGCCACTGTTGGAAATACGGGAAAGTCAACTGCTCCGCATCTGCATTACGAAGTGAGGAAAAACGGCAGGGCTGTCGATCCGATAAATTATTTTTTTAATGATCTGACACCCGAGGAATACGAAAAAATCCTCGTGCTTTCTCAACGACCTTCCCAAACGATGGATTGAAGATTGAAGATTTAAGATTGAAGATTGAAGATTGAAGATTGAAGATTTACGATTGAAGATTGAAAATTTATGATTGAAGACTGCCGACTGAAGACTTATGATTGACTATGCCTGAAAAACTGTATTATAAAATTGGTGAGGTTGCTAAAATGTTTGATGTGAACACCTCGTTGATCCGGTTCTGGGAAAAAGAATTTGATATTATTAAACCGAAAAAAAACAAAAAAGGAAACCGTTTATTTACACCCCGCGATATTGAGAATTTTCATATAATTTATCATCTTGTTAAAGAAAGGGGATTTACCCTGCAAGGGGCAAAAGAAAAGCTTAACCAAAATAAGTATGATACTATCAATACTGTTGAGATAGTTAAATCTTTAAAAAAGATCAAAAGTTTTTTGGAAGATATTAAAAAGGAGCTTTAGAAATATACTGGTTACCGGTTACTGGTTTCCGTTCACCGATTACCGATTACTGGTTACCGATTACCAATTACTGGTTACCGATTACCGCTCACCGATTACCGATTACCGCTCA
This sequence comes from uncultured bacterium, assembly GCA_965369845.1. GTDB lineage: Bacteria > Bacteroidota > Bacteroidia > Bacteroidales > 4484-276 > CBDUSJ01. The sequence goes on from CBDUSJ010000146.1 coordinate 1,688, forward strand.
CTGCTCACTGATTACTTCTTATCTTCTCCCGGAAGGAATTCATCAATATTTACAAAAGTTTTCTCGAATAATTTTGCTTTTGAACCGCTAAATTCGGCTCCTTCATTTTCTGTTGAAGTGATCACATACTGAGTTATTGTATCCGAAGGGTAAGCTTGTAATTCTATCGGTGTAAAATTGTTGCCTTCAATCTTCAGCTTATGTGTAAAATCGCTTATTTTAAGAGTTGAAGGATCAACAAAAGATGAGCTGGAGAGGCGGGATATTTTACTGATATACCTGACGGTTTTTGCTGAGTCTGCCGGTTCGCCGTTAATAAACCATTTATCCTCCTCCTTTGTCAAAGTAAAAGTTTCGTTTTCGGGATAGGTAAAAACAAGCCGGGAAAGATCATCATTATTAACCTTTACCAGACTTTTATTTCTGTATGAATTAATATCTTTTTGATACGACATTTTCAAAAATCCGTCAACGGCATAAACTTCATTTTCACCATCCACCCTGACGTAGGAAGTCATTTTTCCTCTTTGCTGCTGATAAGGATTTTGAGCGCCTGTTTGCGGCGGTTGGGTATATGAGAATTTCCCGATATAAACATCAGCAAGTTCCTTATTGTCATCTTTCAGTACCACATGGATTCCTGTCGAATCGGATACTTCAAACTGGTTCCATTTCGATTCATCATTTGCAGCAACTCTTTCAGGTTTGAGGTCAGACAGTTGAGTCAGAATGTTCTTGACAATGTTCGGGTCGGCATTAAAATTATTTCCTTCGGCAATTAATTCCCAACCGTTTTTTTCGTTATTTCGGTTTAGATGGATATCTGTATTTCCATCCGGAATGTATATGAAAATGTCGGAAACACTTGCTGTATCCACTTTCACAACCTGGCTTCTGAAAGAACGCTCCTTGTTGCCTAATTTATCCGCAATAAAATAAATAACAACGAGAACAACAAGAATTATAACCAGTGTTTTAATATTCAATTTTTTAAACATAACCTTCCTCCATTCTTTTAATTCTGATATTTCTTTTTACTTGCATGCGAATTAAACCATAGATCAGGACAAGGACTATGGGTAACAGGAAATTGAACCATTTTAGGAAAACCCGTTTTCCGTCTTTAATTTCGTCCAGAGGCCTTGATGTTATTTCTTTTGTTCTAAGGTCTATCAATCCGGTGTCGTCCGACAGCCAGTCGATGGAATTTACCATGAGACTAATATTATCGGGCTGCCGCCGCTGTGCATCTTGTCCTACGCCATTCACCGCAAAATCACCATCTGTTATCAGCACAATTCTCGATTCTTTATCACCTTCGATTTTTCCTTCAAGAATAGCTGCAACAACAAGCTTCGACAGCGGAAAATCGTTTTCTGTCCATTTTTTCTGCAGGTTAAAATATAACGGTACCGATAGTGTTCCCGATTTGTCGGAACTAAGTCCCAGCGGGTAAAAAGTCAGTGTTGTGTCCCCGGTATAATTTATTGTGCTTGCAAACTGAAGCATCACCTGTTCAAGTCCTTTGGTAATCGCCTGATCGGCAAAATCGGTTATCATGGGCCAGTAGTAAAACGGAATCTGACGGGTAAAACTCATCATACCGGCTTGTTGTCTTACTCCAACTTTTCCGCACTTGGCGTCAACAACAAAATTATTTTCAATATTCAATCCTTTTTCGGCAAGCCATTCGTTAATGTTGCTGTTTACCACATTTCCGCGCATTGTCTGAAAATCACCTTCCACGTTGTTGTAAGCAACAAAAAGGTTTCCGCCGTTTGCAAGATACCGGTCGAGTATATTAAATTGCGCATCGGAGAATGAATCGGCGGGAGCTACAATTGCAAGAGTTGTGAATTTTGAGAGATTGTCGGTTGTATCGGTCAGGTTTACGGCTTCAACATCATATAAAACCGCAAGTTGTTCCATAGCCTGTGGGAACGAGCTAACACCGGGTTCTCCCTGTCCCTGAATAAATCCTACAAGCGGTTTGTTGATCACCGAAAGTTTTTTGATTGCCGATGCCAGGGCGTATTCCATTGCGGTGCCGGGTTGAAGAACCGGGATAATATCTGTTTGCTCGCCCATCTGGATCTTTGCACCAAGATAAACCTTTTGTTGTTTTACCTGGTCTTTTTCTCTAATATTTAAAAGCAGGGGCTGAATGCCTGATTGCACGGCTTGTTGTTCTACCTGCGGGTCATCGTTCGGATTAACAAATTCGTAATTTACCTTGCCTTTCGAAATGCTTGCAAATTCGATAAGAAGATCTTTGAAGTCTTTCCTGGTTTTGTCTATTTCAGGTTGTGAACCTTTGGTGAAATATGCTGTAACTGTCACCGTTTCGTCAAGCGACCTCAAAATATCCTTTGTGGCTTTGCTCAGTGTATAAACTTTATCCTGTGTAAAATCGAGGCGGATAAAAAACTTATCGGACAGGATATTTAATAAAACCAGCACAATAAAAATTAATATTAACTGAGATGCTATGGATTTTTTCTTTTTCATTTTGCTTCTTTTTTTGCAGAATAATTTTTTATTAAAAAATCTAACTGTTTAATTCCTGTTTTTTTGTAGAACCGCTTCAGTACTGACTAATCCCAGGAAAATTATAGAGAGGAAATAAATAATATCTTTACTGTCGATCACACCTCTTGAAATCGATTCGAAGTGTGTGCTCATACTTAAATATAATAATATTTCAGAAACATATCCTCTTGCGCCGCTGGCGATAAACGAAAACATGAACTGTAAAAGAATCCCTATTGCCAGGGCGAGTAAAAAACCGATGATCTGGTTATTTGAGATGCTGCTTGTAAATATGCCGATGCTGATGTAGGCAGCGCTAATAAATATCAATCCGATGTATCCCGAAATAACAGCACCATGGTCGATATTGCCAAGGTTTGCCACTGTAATATAATAAGGGATGGTGAAAGCCAGGGCGATAATGATGAGTAGCAGTGTTGATAAAAATTTACCGACAACCACCTGCAAGTCGGTAACAGGACGGGTAAGCAGAAGCTCAATGGTGCCTGTTTTGTTTTCTTCGGCAAATTGTCGCATCGTTAAAGCCGGAATAAAGAAAAACAAAGTCCAGTATGCTACTCCGAAAAATGTCTGCAGGCTTGCCTGTTTTACAAAGAAAATATCTGAGCCCGAGAGCCAGGTAAAAAATCCACTAAATCCTAAAAATGCAATCAACATGATGTAGGCAGTAAGCGAATCAAAAAATGATTGCAATTCTCTTGTACTTATTATCCAGATTTGTCTCATATCTTGGAATTTAGAATTTTAAATATTAAATTTTAACTAATAGTTAGTTCACGGAAAATATCCTCGAGTTTTGTTTCAATGGGTGTAAGTTCGCTCAGTGTCCAGTTATTTTCGACACATGTGCGGAAGACAGGTTTTTTGGATGACCGGTTCTGCTTACTTTGAATTTCGAAAAGATTTTCTTCTTTATTCAGGATATCGACAACTTCGACAGTTTCGAGAGCCTGGATTTTTTCAAAGATATCATTCATTTCGCCGTCATCAATTTTAACCCTAAGTATTTCTTTGCCCTGGGCTTGTTTCCTCAATTCTTCGGATGTGCCGTCAGCTACTATTGCGCCTTTGTTTATTATCATTATTCTGTCGCAGGTTGCTTCAACTTCGGCAAGAATATGAGAGCTGAGGAGAACGGTTTTTTCTCTTCCGATTTTTTTAATAAGTTCACGAATTTCAACGATCTGATTCGGGTCGAGGCCGGCAGTCGGCTCATCGAGTATCAGCACTTCAGGGTCGTGAATAAGAGCCTGGGCAAGTCCGACTCTCTGCTTGTATCCTTTCGACAGTTCACCGATCTTTTTGTGTTTTTCACCTTCAAGGCCACAAGTGTCAACCATCTCACTTATCTTATCCTTGATGAGGCTTTTTTCGATACCCTGAAGTTTTGCCACGTAGATCAGGTAATCAATTACGGGCATCTCCTGATACAAAGGATTGTCTTCCGGTAAATAGCCGATACGCTTTTTAATTTTTTCAGCGTCGTCGTAAATCGAAAATTCCCCAATCTTCACATCCCCCTCATTAGGATTAAGATAAGTTGTTATCACCCTCATAGTGGTTGTTTTCCCTGCTCCATTAGGGCCGAGAAAGCCAAGCACCTCGCCGGTTTTTACCCTGAACGAGATATTATCAACGGCGCGTTGCGCCCCGAAACGCTTTGTAAGATTTTCAACAACAATATCCATAAATGTTTTAATTTTTTTTTTGGATTGCAAAAGAAATAAATTTAGTGAAGCTGAAAAAATGCGAATAGTTTCTTTAACAAAATTTAACGTAATTTAAAATCTTTCAGATACTGCTCGAATCTTTTTTCTTTGTATGCTTCTTCAGCAATAAAATGTAGCACAGGTTCAATCTTTTCGGGTGGGTTATATCCTGGTAAAATAGTTATAAGTCGTAACTTATTGTCGAGGAATGCAAAAGAAGGATATGACATTTTACCACTCAGTAGCGCTACTGCAAACTGATGGCTGGCTCGCTTGGCACCGGGATTTGTGCTGACCCACATTTTATCGTTAACGTAAATTGTGTCTTTTCTTTCGGCATTAAATTTTACCGGCCAGAAGTTTTCGTTCATATACTTTGCGATAACCGGATCGGAAAATGTGTTGGCGTCCATTTTTTTACACCAGCCGCACCAATCGGTAAAGAGGTCTATAAAGAATTTTTTCGGATTATTTTCATTCAGTTTTGTTGCTTCTTCAATATCGTACCATTTTATTTTATGTTTTTCCTGTGAAAAAATTTGTGAAGAAAAGGAACTAAAAATAAGTATTACGATAAAAAAAATCTTGTTTTTCATCATCTTGAAAATTAATAATCCGTTATTTCAATTTCTC
>CBDUSJ010000147.1:0-6571 GCA_965369845.1 uncultured bacterium
TAATCGTCCAGTTCAACGCCTTCGTAAACCGAAACATTATTTTGGATTTTTACGTTATTACCTATTTTAACATTATTCCCGATGTTGACATTTTGTCCTAAAACACAATTTTTCCCTATTTTAGAACCTTTCTGGACATGTGAAAAATGCCACACTTTTGTTCCTTCTCCTAATTCCACATTATCATCAACATAAGAACTTTCGTGAACAAAATATTTTTTTTCCATTCTGTTACTGTTTTTTTAATAATTTATTTTGTGCTAATTCTAATACTTTCAAAACTTTTAATCCTTCAACGCCATCTGTTTTTGGAGTTTTTCTGTTTTTGATACAGTCGATAAAATGAAGTAATTCTTCTTCCAACGGTTGTTTTGTTTCAAAATCAACAGTAACAAAATCTGCTTTTTCGGCGACAGGAATTTTACCTTTTTCCCATTTTATCCTGTGAGGATACAAGAATAATTTCTCTTTGCTGACATCGTCAAAAACCGCCATTTTTTCTGATCCTACAACAATTAGTTTTTGTTCTTTAAACGGGTGTAGCCAGCTTACGAAAACATGGCTTTTAATACCATTCTTAAATTCAAGGGTGGTTAAGGTAGTATCATAAATTTTACTGTTAAGGTAAGATCCGCCGTAAGCTTCAACATTAATCGGTTCTTCGTTGTTCATAAACATTATTATCAATGAAATATCATGCGGGGCAAAACTCCATAAAACGTTTTCTTCTGTTCTTAGTTTTCCGATATTCAGGCGGTTTGAATAAATATACCTGATTTGCCCGAGTTCACCTTCATCAATCAGTTCTTTCAGTTTGATAACTGCGGAATGATATTGCAAAATATGGCCAACCATTAAAATCCGATTATTCTCTTTTGCAATATTTACAAGTTCTTCTCCTTCTTCAACTTTAAGAGCCAAAGGTTTCTCAACCAAAACATCTTTGTCTGCAAGAAGATATTTTTTGGTTTGTTGATAATGCAATTCGGCGGGTGTTGCAAGAACAACTCCTTTTATTTCCGGATTATCAATTATCTGTTTTTCATCATCTATAAACAAAACATCCGGAAAATCTTTTTTCCTTTGACTGATAATTTTTTGGTCGGTCTCAAGCACTGAATGAAGCACACCTAAATTTAAGAGGTTTTTCAGATGATTTTTCCCCCAGTTACCGGCGCCTACGAGAGCTATATTTTTTTTCATCATATATTAATTAATTATTAACGTTAAAAAAAGAGCGCAAATTTATAAATAATTGTATTTTACGAAATATTTAAGTTGGAAAAAAATAAAAACTTTGAAGTAATTTTACACTATCATCCCAACACCGACAGTATTATTTGTCGCCTCATCAATTATAATCAACGAGCCTGTCTGCCGGTTTTTTCTGTACGAATCAAAAAACAATGGTTTTGTGGTTCTTAGCTGGACTCTTGCAATATCGTTCAGCCTGACGGTTTTATCATCTTCAATACGATTTAAGGTGTTTACATCAACTTTGTATCTAAGCTCTTTTACCATTGCCCTTACTTCTTTTGTTGTGTGTTTTAAAGCATATTTTCCGGTTATCTGCAATGGTTTATTACTCATCCAGCACATCATAATATCAATATCCTGGCTAATTTCAGGCTGATTATTTACTTTAACGATCATATCTCCTCGGCTTATATCAATATCATCTTCAAGAGTCAGCATTACAGACATCGGGGGAAATGCTTCCTCAACTTCACCATTTATTGTGTCGATTGACTTTATTGATGAAGTAAATCCTGATGACAACACCATTACCTCGTCGCCTTTTTTGAAAACACCGCCTGCAACTCGTCCTGCATAGCCTCTGTAATCGTGAAATTTTTCGGTTTGTGGCCTTATTACAAACTGAACCGGAAACCTGCCATCAATATGATTATAGTCGCTACCGATGTGAATATTCTCAAGAATATACCGTAAAGTTCCTCCCTGGTACCAATTCATATTTTTTGATACCTTCACAACATTATCGCCCAACAGGGCGCTGATAGGAACAAACCGGATATCCCTAACAGCCATTTTTGCCGCAAAACCTCTGAAATCAGCTTTAATATTTTCATACACATCTTCGTTCCAATCCACTAAATCCATTTTGTTAACACAAACAATAATATGTGGAATCTGAAGCAGGGATGCAATATACGAATGTCGGTATGTTTGTTCAATGACGCCGTTTCTTGCATCAATTAAAATGAGGGCTGCATTTGCCGTTGAAGCTCCTGTTACCATATTTCTGGTATATTGAATATGACCAGGAGTATCGGCAATAATAAACTTTCGTTTTGGTGTGGCAAAATAGCGATAAGCAACATCGATTGTGATTCCCTGCTCGCGTTCGGCACGCAGGCCATCGGTTAAAAGCGCAAGGTCAATACCTTTGTTCCCTCTTATAATACTTGCCCTTTTCACAGCATCGAGCTGGTCTTCGAAAATTGATTTGCTGTCGTAAAGCAACCTGCCTATCAGAGTGCTTTTTCCGTCATCAACGCTTCCTGCCGTGGTAAACCGGAGGAGTTCCATATCGAGGTAAGCTCTGTTTGAAAAAGATTCACTGTCGTTCATAAGTATTTTTAAATTGTCATTCAGTGGTTATTCAATTGTCATTAAGTAGTCATTCAGTGGTCATTAGGTAGTCATTCGATTGTTATTCAGTGGTCATTAGTTAGTCATTTGATTATCATTTTTTATTAGAAATATCCTTCTTTTTTTCTGTCTTCCATAGCTGCTTCCGAACGTTTATCATCGGCTCTCGAACCTCTTTCGGTAACACGTGTGGCGGCAATTTCCCGGATAATATCTTCAAGATTGTCGGCTGTTGACAATGTTAATCCCGTACAACTAATATCACCGATAGTCCGGCAACGAACTCTTTTAATTTCTACTTTTTCGTCCGGTTTCAGTTTCATAAAAGGAGCCCATGCCAACCAAACACCATCACGGATGAAAGTTTTTCGCTTATGTGTATAATAAAGACTTGGTATCTCGATACTTTCCTGGTAAATATATTGCCAGATATCCATCTCTGTCCAGTTACTCAGAGGAAAAACCCTGAAATGCTCTCCCAGGTTTTTCCTGCCATTGAAAATATTCCAAAGCTCAGGCCTTTGATTTTTAGGATCCCATTGACCAAATTCATCACGATGCGAAAAAAATCTTTCTTTGGCTCTTGCTTTTTCTTCATCTCTGCGTCCACCTCCCAAAGCTGCATCGAATTTATTTTTTTCAATAGCATCGAGCAATGTTGTGGTCTGCAAAAGATTACGGCTGGCATTATATCCTGTTTCTTCAACAACACGGCCATTATCAATCGATTCCTGTACTGAACCTATAACAAGGCGCACTCCAAGTTTCTTTACGAGAGCATCCCTGAATCTGATAGTTTCCTCAAAATTATGCCCGGTATCGATATGGAAAAGAGGAAACGGTATCTTCGCCGGCCAAAATGCCTTTTTTGCAAGATGCACCATCACAATTGAATCTTTACCGCCGGAAAATAAAAGGCATGGATTTTCAAATTGCGCCGCAACTTCACGCATAATAAATATTGATTCGGATTCCAGTTCCTGGAGATGGTTGAGATTAAACTTTTTCATAACCTCAAAATTATTGTTTATATTTAATTTTCGGTAAAATAAAATTCAATATTTCTGTAACAGACTCTTCAACATTTAAAATATCTGTACGTACATCAAGATCACAGGAAATAGGAGGTTCAAATGGAGCATCTATTCCGGTAAAACTTTTTATCTCGCCTCTCCGGGCTTTGGTGTAAAGTCCTTTAACATCCCGTTTTTCGCAAACATCCAATGGCGAATTAATAAAAATTTTGATAAAATCATCAGCGCCAATTATTTCACGCACCAAATTCCTGATTTCCTCAGTCGGACTAATGAAAGCATTTATGGTGATGATCCCGCTTCTGAGAAACAGCCTGGAAACTTCAGCTATCCTCCTGATATTCTCCCATCTGTCATCTTCTGAAAAGGATAAATTTTTATTTATTCCTGACCTGATAATATCCCCGTCAAGAACCTGAACCAGGTATTTTCTTTTGAATAAAACCTTTTCAAGATTTAAGGCAAGGGTTGTTTTACCTGCGCCTGAAAGACCGGTAAACCAAATCACTTTTGCTTTCTGATTTAAAAACTTTTCCTTTTCCTCACGGAATATTCTGTTTTCTTTACCATGCTCAATAAACAGCATACGTATTTTTTATATTAAAATTTCTATCAAAATTATCTTAACTCTATAAATCATTATTAAATTCCTGATGCCAAAATGTCGATAATATGTATTACCTTTATCGGAAGATTATGTTTTTTAATGTATCCTTCCTGGTGCATTAGGCAGGACGAATCTGTCGATACGATATATTCCGCCCCTGTTTCGAGGGCATTTTTAATCTTTTGCTCTGCCATTGCTGTTGATATCGGCTCATGTTTTACCGAGAAAGTTCCTCCGAATCCGCAGCAAACATCAGAATCTTTCATCTCTATAAGTTTCAAGCCGCGAACATTTTTTAATAATCTTCTCGGTTCATCTTTCAACTTATATTCTCTTAACGATGCGCAGGAATCATGATAAGTAATTGTTGCATTGAAGGTAGCGCCGACATCTTCAACTTTTAGCACGTTTACAATAAAATCCGTGATCTCGAAAATATTTTTCTTCAGTTTTTTGTATTCAAGATGCCATGGTGAATTATAAAACAGCTTATCGTAATAATTCCTGACATAGCCGATACAAGAGGCAGAAGGTCCTACAACAGGACGGTCGTTAGGAAAATCTTTTAGAAATTTAATACCCAGTTCTCTTGCATCATCCCAAAAACCACTGTTAAAAGCCATTTGTCCACAGCATGTTTGTTTGTTGTTATAAAAAACTTTTACTCCGAGTTTTTCAAGGACTTTCACCATGCTGAAACCTGTTTCCGGGTACATCTGATCAATAAAACATGGAATAAATATATCGACTTCCATTTATGTAATTCTAAAAATTAATTTGCAAAAGTAAAATTATCGGGGAAAATAAAGAATAAAAATGCAGCGAAAACAATGAAGAAGAATGCCGCGAATGCGCGAATTAAAATGTTTTATCAATTTTTATTTGTTCTTTGCCTGTCTGCTGTACATTATTGAAAACCGGCCAAAGCACTGCGTTAAGAACTGAGAAGATACGAAATTTCAAACCCAAGCATTTTCAAATCTTTCCAGAAACCAGGGTATGATTTATTTACAACATCAGGATTTTCAATTATTATTTCCCCGAAAACCATTGCAAGAGGAGCAAAAGAAAGAGCCATTCTGTGATCGTTCCGGGTGTTTATTGAAATAATTTTTCCGTCTGAAGTCCGGTGATATTTTGAGATATCCCTGTGAGAAAGTTCCATAATATCGCTATCCGATTTTACATTTATTTTCATCTTTCGTAATTCGGTAAGCATGGCTGATATTCTGTCGGTTTCTTTTATCCGCAAGCTTTTCAGGCCTGTTAGCTTTGCGCTGATACCCAAGCCGGCATGAGTAGCCATGATTGTTTGCGCAAGATCGGGACAATCAGAGAAATCATAAACAAAACTTTTTTTTACCTTTATTCCTTTTGCAAGCTTTGCTCCATAATTATCAAAAACCGTTTCCACTCCCAAGTCCCGGAATATTCTTGATACAACAACATCACCCTGCAAACTTTTTGGCTTTAATCCTTTTATCGTTAAATCAACTTCTTCGGCAAACGCAGCCATTTCGTACCAGTATGAGGCTGAACTCCAATCCGGCTCAACGGAAATGTTTTTTTTCTGATATTTCGATTCGTTGATTAATATTTCATTCTTCTTAATTAAAACATCAATCCCAAAATAATTCATCATTTTTGCGGTCATCGAAATATAAGGAGCAGAGCTTGGTTTTCCTTCAAGACGAATTTTCATGCCGCCCGGCAACAGAGGCGCAATTAGCATCAGCGCTGTAATAAACTGGCTCGATATTCCGGCATTTATTTTAACAATTCCTCCTTTCAGATTTTTTCCTTTAATTAACAAAGGTGGAAAGTTTTCTTTTTCCAAAAAGCTGATCGATGCGCCAAGTTGTCGGAGCGCTAAAACAAGATGCCCCACAGGCCTTTCCCTCATGCGTTCCGAACCGTCAAGAAGATATTCGCCTTTTTTGATTGCAAGATATGCCGTTAAAAACCGCATCGCAGTTCCGGCATTATCAACATTGATTTTAATAAGGCCGGAAGTTTTATTATTTCTGAGAAAAGTTAAAATATTATTTAAAATCACCGTATCCTGCGCTGTCGACAAATTTTCAATTTCGAACCATTCACCGAAAAGTTCTCTGATTAAAAGCGCCCTGTTGCTGATGCTTTTAGAAGCCGGTAAAACGATTGCACCTTTTAAGTTCCTGTCAGTTTTTTTTATAAGAATTTTGTCCATGAGAATATAAGCTAAAGATAAAATACAAAAGTAAAAAGATAAAGGTTGTCAATTGTCAATGCCTAAATAACGTTGACCGTTTTTTCTTTCTTTTTTGTCTCAACATGT
>CBDUSJ010000148.1:0-6543 GCA_965369845.1 uncultured bacterium
CAGGGTTCTGAACCGCCAGGTGTTCACCAACAGTGTAGGAATCAAAATCATCCTCGAAGAGTATTGCCTGACTCCTTGCATTGGTTACTACACCAAAGCTAAATGCTAAAATCGCCAAAAGAAATAGTAATTCTTTCTTCATAATTAAATTAGTTTAAGTTAATAAATTGTTAAAATAAAAAGCAAAGTTATATATTTTTTATTACAGTGATTATTATAATACATTTTTTTTCAAAAAAAATTTCCCCTGCCACGTATCTCGCTCAAGAAAACGTTTTTCTGTTTTTTGTAATATCCGGTCATTTCTTATCAATCCCCAGTTTGGACCGGCAATAAAACGCGTCGGCGCTTCGCCTGCAAACCTTTCTATCACAATAGCCGGATTTAATAGTTCGATAAAATCTATAACAAGATTGATATAATCATCAAGCTCAAAAAAGGTAAAATATTCGGGATTTTTTTTATATTCATCTGCCATCTTAGTATTTTTTATTATCTGAAGCTGGTGAATTTTAAGATTATTCAAAGGTAATTCTGATAATATTTCAGCTTCTTTAAGAATTTTTGTTGTTGTTTCGCCGGGTAACCCAAAAATTATATGCGCTCCTGTTTTAATTCCTTTTTCGGCAGTTCTGATAATTGTACGCCTTGCGGAATCAAAATCGTGTCCGCGGTTAATTCTTTTTAATGTTTCATCGTAACACGATTCGATGCCGTATTCTATGATAACGTAAAAATTTTCTGATAATTCACGGAAGTAATCTAATTTCTTTTCATCAATACAATCGGGCCTTGTGCCGATTACTAAGCCAACAACGTTTTCAATATTAAGCGCCTGACCGTAAATTTTCCTGAGTTTATCCAGCGGAGCGTAAGTGTTTGAATAAGGTTGAAAATATGCCAGGAATTTATTTGCTCTTCTGTATCTGTTTTTGTGAAATTCGATACCTTCAAGAATTTGTTGTTTTACAGGTTTTTCAGGAGAGCAGTAAGAAGGATTGAAAGCATCGTTATTACAATAGGTACATCCGCCGACGCTGATTTTACCATCCCGGTTAGGGCATGTAAAACCTGCATCTATCGTAACTTTCTGCACTCTTTCTCCAAATTCTTTTTGGAAATATTGAGCGTAAGAATTAAATCTCCGGTTATGACCCCAGGGAAAATCCATAATAGAATTTATGATAATCGTAACTGTTCACGGTTTGAAATTAGTATGCTAAAAATTGTTAAATTGTTAAATGGTTAAATTGTTAAGTAACAACAGTGTAACAATATAACGGTTTTTCCAAATAAATACAGCAGAAAAAATTGATTCTTTATTTGTGGTTATTTTTTGGTTAAAACTAAAAAGTCGCGAGTTCTGGTGACATACTATTGCGATTATCTATAAAAAATGATTCTTTTATTGCGAATGATTTTTGGAATTAGTTACATTTTTATAAGAAATCCCGAGTTCTGAAAACAATTTAACAATTTAGCAATTTAACCATGAAAACAGACATTCAGCTATTTATACAGCTTTTCTTAAACTGTGGCCGTTTTCGATTATTCTTCTTCGGCTTGTTCTTCTTCGTGTGCTTTGAGCAAAGCTATCTGGACGTCGCCGGGAACTTGCGAATATTCTGCAAAATTAAGCGAATATATTGCACGGCCGCTTGTAATGGAACTTAAAGCTGTGGAATAACGATTCATTTCGGCAAGTGGAACTTTTGCCATTATTTTCTGATAATTTCCTTCGCTGTCCATACCCATGATAACTGCCCTGCGGCCCTGAAGATCGGTCATTACGTCGCCCATTTTTTCTTCAGGAACAATTACTTCGACATCATAAATAGGTTCGAGAATTTTCGGGCCTGCATTTTTAAAGGCTTCTTTAAAAGCATTTCTTGCAGCAAGTCTGAATGAAATTTCGTTCGAGTCAACCGGGTGCATTTTTCCATCATAAACATAAACCACAATATCGCGGGCATAAGAACCTGTCAACGGGCCATCTTCCATTTTTTCCATAAGGCCTTTCATAATAGCCGGAATAAATCTTGCATCAATAGCGCCGCCGACAATACAATTATTTAAAATCAGTTTACCGCCCCATTCAAGTTTTTGTTCGGTGGTGCCTCTGACAGAAAAATCGGATACCCACGACATTCCTTCGGTATAAGGTTGAATAAGTATATAAACCTCTCCAAATTGTCCGGCTCCACCCGATTGTTTTTTGTGTCTGTACATGGACCTGGCAGTTTTGGTAATGGTCTCCCTGTATGGAATTTTATGTATAAAATATTCCATCGGGATTTTTTCAAGATTTTCAACTATCCACTTTACAAGATTCAGGTGAAGTTCTCCCTGGCCGCTTGCGATAAGTTGTTTAAGCTCTTTTGAATATTGAATATTGAAAGTTTTGTCAACTTTCGACATTTCATTCAGTATGGCATTAAGTTTTTCTTCATCGGCCTGGTTTTTGGCTTTAACAGCCATCTGGATTTTGGGTGTAGGAAATTCGATAGGTTCAATAATATCATCAGGATTTTTAACCGAATTTAATGTTTCATTCGTGCTTGTATTTTTAAGTTTAATTGTGGCGCCAATATCTCCGGCTACAATTTTGTTGACCTTTTCACGAGTTTTCCCGGCAATAATAAAGAGTTGAGAAAGTCTTTCCTTGGTCCTGTTATTTCCGTTTATCATATCCGAACTTTCAATTATTTCACCGGAATAAACTTTAAAAAATGAAACCTTGCCAAGGTGCGATTCTATTGCTGTTTTAAACACAAAACATGCTGCCGGGCCGGTTGAAATACAGTCAATTTCTTTGCCTTCTGTTGTTTTAACGGGAGGCATTTCGTTTGGCGCCGGAGCCGATCCGTTAATGAATTCCATTAACCGGGCAACACCCATATTTTGTTTTGCATTTATGCAGAATACCGGAAACATACCCCTGCTTATCAATCCGATTTTAATTCCCTTTTTCATCTCTTCTTCTGTAAGGGTGCCATTTTCGAAGAAATTTTCCATTAATTCTTCTTCGTTTTCAGCAGCAGTTTCAACTAATTCGTTGTGTAAATTTTCTGCTTTGGCTTTCTCAGAATCAGGGATATCAAGAATTTCCGGTTCACCGTCGCCATCAGGGAATTTATACATTTTCATTTTGATAAGATCAATCACCGAATCAAAACCAAGCCCGGAGTTTACGGGATACTGGCAGATAGTAACATGACTTCCGAAATGTGAATTTAACTGACGAATTGTTTCATCAAAATTTGATTTCTCATGTTCGAGATGATTGATGGCAAATATTACAGGTGTATTGTTCCGCGATGTATATCTCCAACTTATCTCGGCGCCAACCTCCACGCCGTTCTGGGCATTGATAACCATTATCCCCGTATCGGCAACCCTGAGAGAGGAAACCACTTCACCGACAAAATCATCAAAACCCGGAGTGTCGATAATGTTTATTTTTTTTTCGCCAAATTCAGCGTAAAGCACTGTGGACGATACCGAATTCTGGCGTTCGTGTTCTATTTCTCTGTAATCTGAAACTGTATTCTTATCATCAATCGAACCTCTTCTGTTGATCAATCCACCTTCAAAAAGCATGCTTTCGGCTAATGTGGTTTTTCCCGATTTTGCCCCGCCAACAAGAGCAATGTTTCTGATTTCATCAGTTTGATATATCTTCATTTTATCTTCTTTGGATTATATTTATTAATGCTGTAGATTTTTATTTTTAAGGTTTGCAAAAATATAAAAAACTGAATAATAACGAAAAAAGTTTGAAAATTTGATATTATTTCTTGTCAGGGTTCATTATTTCATTTTGTATTCTTATCGATTCTTTATGGACAAGTTCAAGTATATTTTTCAAAAAATCTCTGTTAAGCCCGCGGCTCAATCCGTTCGAAAGTCTTTCCCTGATTATATTCGACCATCTTCTTATCTGAAGTATTGTAATATTGTTTTCCTTTTTATATTTTCCGATTTCCGAAATTATATCCAATCTTCTTGAAAGTATCTCAAGTAATTCGGCGTCAATTTTGTCAATCTCCGAACGTAATTGTTCCAGTTTTGTTTCAAATTCTTTGTTTCCTCTTTCTTTTCTGACAACAAGCCGTGCTATCAAATTTTTTAGAGCAGAAGGATGAATTTGCTGGCTGGCATCAGTAAGCGCTTTTTCCGGATTTATATGGGATTCTATCATCAGGCCGTTCATGCCAAGGTTAAGAGCTTTTTGGGATATTTCGTGCAACATGTTCCTGTTTCCGCAAATATGACTCGGGTCAACAATTATCGGCAACTCAGGGAATAATCGTCTCAGCTCTATCGGCACTTCCCACATCGGGGCATTCCTGAAAGGCGTTTTTATAAAAAAATAAAAACCCCTGTGAATAGCGATAATCTTTTTTACACCTTTCTGATTTAATCTTTCAAGAGCTCCAATCCATAATTTCAAATCAGGATTTACAGGATTTTTAACCATAACAGGATTCGGGATACCTCTTGTTGCCTCTGTAACTTCCTGTATCGAGAAAGGATTTACAACAGTCCGGGCGCCGAGCCATAAAATATCGATACCGTTTTTAAGAGCAAGTTCCACGTGCTGTGGAGTAGCTACTTCGGTGGTTGTCAGAAGCCCTGTTTCTTCCTTGACTTTTTTAAGCCATTTCAGTCCTATTTCTCCAACACCCTCAAAACACTGTGGCCTTGACCTTGGTTTCCACACTCCGGCCCTGAATATTTTTACCTCTGGGATTTTAGCCAACTCTACGGCAGTTTGTAAAACCTGCTCTTCCGTCTCGGCGCTGCAAGGTCCGCTGATTACAAGCGGTTGCCGGCTTATTTCAAGCCATTCCTCAATTGGTGATATGTTTAGTTTGTATTCCACTTTATCAATTGCAAAATTACAGAAAAGATTTTTAAATAGGAGAATTATGAATAATGTATTTTAAATGGTATAGGGAAAAATACAGGTATAGGGGTATAAGGGTATAAAGGTATAAAGGTATAAGGGTATATGGTATAAGGGTATAAGGAAAGTCCCCCTATTCCCCCTATTCCCCTTATACCCCTAATATTTGTTAAGAAATTTTCATTGTTAATTTAATACTGATTTGTTACAATTTTCATACTTTTGAAAAAAACTTTACAATCATTAAACCGAATCTAAAAAAATTGATGAATACAATTCACCCGATAATTACCGAATTAAAAAGGCGTGTCCTTGTTCTCGACGGGGCAATGGGTACAATGATACAGAATTATGGCCTTAGCGAAGATGATTTCAGAGGAGACAGATTTATTGTTCATCAGGTTGAACTAAAAGGTTGTAACGATTTATTATCCTTAACCAAGCCGGAGATTATCAGAACAATCCACGAGGAATACCTTGAAGCCGGCGCTGACATTATTGAAACCAACACTTTCAACGCCACCGGTGTTTCAATGGCGGATTATCATCTTGAGTCTTTAGTTTTTGAAATGAACGTGGCAGCAGCCAAAATTGCCCGACAGGAAGCAGATAAATATACCGGATTTGATTTGGCAAAACCAAGATTTGTTGCCGGTTCTATTGGCCCGACAAATAAAACAGCCAGCATTTCACCCGATGTTAACGACCCGGGATTTCGAGCAGTTACTTTCGACCAACTGGTAAAAAGTTACGGCGAACAGGTTGAAGGGCTTATTGAAGGCGGCGTTGATCTTCTTCTGATAGAAACTGTCTTCGACACTCTTAACGCTAAGGCTGCATTATTTGCCATCGAAAAAATATTTGAGAAAAAAAATGTCCGCCTTCCGGTGATGATATCTTTCACTATTGCAGATGCCGGCGGGCGTACTCTTTCGGGGCAAACTGTTGAAGCGTTTTTAATTTCGGTGATGCAGGCAGATTTGCTGAGTATCGGGCTGAACTGCGCCTTCGGGGCAAAACAAATGCGTCCTTTCCTGGAAGAACTCTCCGGAGCTGCCCCGTTTTTTGTGAGCGCGCATCCCAATGCGGGCTTTCCAAATCAGTTTGGTGAATATGACGAATCACCGGAAGATATGGCTTTCCAGCTTGCAGATTTTCTTAATAATGGATTTGTTAACATTATCGGGGGATGCTGCGGCACAACACCCGAACATATTCGGAAAATTGCGAAATTGGCAAAAAAAGCAAAGCCAAGGCAAGTTCCGCCACGTGAAAAAAAACTCAGGCTCAGTGGGCTGGAGCCGCTTGTTTTATATCAGGGTAGTAATTTTATCAATATTGGTGAACGAACAAATGTTTGCGGCTCCAGAAAGTTTGCCCGCCTTATCAGGGAGAATAAATACGAAGAGGCTCTTTCTGTGGCGATGCAGCAAGTTAATGATGGCGCGCAAATTATTGACGTGAACATGGACGAAGCAATGCTTGATTCGGAAAAAGAAATGACAATTTTTTTGAACCTGATGGCTTCCGAACCTGAAATTGCGCGTATCCCCGTGATGATCGATTCATCAAAATGGCCGGTGATCGAGGCTGGACTGAAATGTCTGCAAGGCAAATCAATCGTAAATTCTATT
>CBDUSJ010000149.1:0-6527 GCA_965369845.1 uncultured bacterium
TCATACTAATATTTCATTCAAAATTGTCTCCTTTAATTCTGGTTTTAATTCAAATAATCTGATTATTTTTTTCATACATTTTTATTTTTTGGTTTTAGCAGAATTCTCGTTAACAAAACCCATTAAACTCATTATTTCTTTCATCGATAAATTCTCGTAATAATAGTATTTCAGAATTTTTTTACACGATTCGCCTATTTGTTCAAGAATATATGCAACAATTTTATTAAGCTCCTCACCGGTTCCGGTTTTTTCTGTTGCTTTTAAGTTTCTCAATATTACACTATCAGGTTCCAATGTCATCTTTTGTTTGTTCTTTTTAAGTCTTGTCAGCCATGTATTTCTGATGGTTGAATACAAAAAAGTTTTAATAGTTGAGTCTCCTCTGAATTTATTTTTAATAACACTTTCGTAAAAAACGATAATCACATCCTGAAAAACATCTGCTGCTTCATCTTCGTCGCCGCTATTTTTTATTATATAATGTAAAGCCATTTTGTAATAGCTTTTGTACAAATAACGTAAAGCAGAGTTAGTTATGCTTTCATCTTTATTTTTTAAATCGGCAACAATTCTATTATCCGAATAAAGGATTTTCATGTCAGTTGCAATTATTAGTATGTTTTACAAAAAAAAGGTAACTACCTTTATTAATTAAAAAAACAAAATTTTCCGGTTACTTTTTGCGAAATTAACATACAAAGTAATACAAATTTTAATAAATCATTAATAATCATTCAAATCTTTTAATTATGAAAAATTTTTGCATTATTTTTCTTTTAATGATCAATTTCGCCTATGCCCAAACTATTGTGCCAAACGGTGATTTTGAAAACTGGATTGACCAGTATCATATTGATTATTGGGACGGATTAAATTACGATGGAACTTTCCTGAATTTTCACACATTTTCGCGTACCGATGATGCTCATGGCGGTAACTATGCTGCTAAGATAGAAAATGTAACCGATCCGTTGTTAGGATTAATTCCGGGCGTTGCATTTACCGGAACAATCGACTTTGATCCGCAAACTTTTGAATATTCATTCGTTGTTGGTGTGGGTGTAAGCGGACGTCCTTCAAAACTAAAAGGATATTACAAATATTCTCCTGTTGGCGGCGACACAATGGCTATTGTTATCGGTTTGTTTAAATGGAATGAATTAGAGCAAAATCTGGATTCGATTGGCGGCGGCTTATTTTTTACTGCCAATACCATAACCACATACAGCCGGTTTGAAATTCCGATTGAATATTTTGTTCCCGATGAAGAAGCAGATACTATGTATATTATGATGTTTTCTTCAACCGATACTTACCACGAAGGAAGTGTGTTGAAAGTAGATGACCTGACATTGGATTACAGTGGCGCCGGTATAAATAATAATTATTATACTGATAAAATCAATTGCTATCCCAATCCGGCTGATGATTGTTTATTTATTGAATTAATAAGCCCTTTGGAAAACGGCGAAGTGATAATTACGAATATTTTGGGTTCGGAGGTCTATAAGGTACGAATCTCTAATAATGATGAAAACAAAATACCTGTAGGATTTTTGAATAATGGAATTTATTTTGCAACAATATCATCTAATAACAGGCAGATATATTCAAGAAAGATATTAATTCAACATTAAAACGAATGATTAATCAATTTGTCAGGAAATATTATCAATCCCCGATATTCATTTTATCGGGGTTTGTTTTATACCAACGGAGCTTTTCCGGGTAAGGGATATCATCGCTCAGGATGAAAAAAAAGTGCCGCCTTGCATTTTTCCGCGCAAGCGATACCATCCCTTGGTATTTGATTCTTTAATATCTTAAATCAAAAATATCTCTTAAAAAATATTTTACATATTAAGTAAATCAACATTTACAATCCTTTCAAAAATATAAGTTACAAAAGAAAGAATGATACTGAAAATCAAAGCCCATATAAATCCGTCCACTTTAAATCCTGACACTATTGCGCTTGCTATCAAAACAACAAGTGCATTTATTACAAACAAAAACAACCCAAGAGTAAAGATGGTTACCGGTATCGTTAATAAGATCATCAAAGGAGTAACAAAAGTATTCAACAGAGCCAGAATAATTGCCACCCAAAATGCTGTCCAGAAACTACGAACATGTATTCCCGGAAGAATATAAGCAGTAAGCATAACTGCAAGCGCCGAAACAATTAATTTGATAATAATTTCCATAAATAAATAGTATTAGATTAATATTAACAGATTTTTCTGACCGCTAAAATAGTTTTTTTTATTAATCTTCCGGAAACTTTTGAAGTCTATCCTTTTGAACTGCATGGGAAAAATATTTGGTGCAATTTTGCATTTAAAATGCAAAATTGTACTATTTTTGTCAAATGATTGAAAGACAAATAACTGATAAGCTACTTTACCTTGCCGGAAAATTTCCTGTTGTTGAAATTAAATCAGCTAAAACTTTTACGAAAGAATATATCAAAATGCAAAAATACTGGCAAAAGATAACCGAACCGGAAAATACAAAATTTTCTGTAGTTTATGGCGGTGATGAATCATTTGTTTTTTCAGGAACAAATGTTCTGGGTTGGAAAGATGCTTCAACAATTGTCAGGTGACGTTTTTTTTACGAAATCTTCAATCCAAAATCTTCAATCCAAAATCTTCAATCCAAAATCTTTAATCGTTAAAAAATTCTAAATTTGCCGTAAAAAACAAAGTATTGAAAATAGCAGTCAACACACGTTTACTTATAAAAAATAAGCTCGAAGGAATTGGATGGTTTACTTATGAAAACCTGAAAAGGATTACACAGCAGCATCCCGAACATCAGTTTTACTTTATTTTCGACAGGGATTATTCCGAAGATTTCATTTTCGCTGATAACGTTCAAGCTGTTGTTGTACCTCCGCAAGCCAGGCATCCCGTACTTTATTATTTATGGTTTAATTATTCGGTAACTCATATCCTGAAAAAAATCAAACCCGATATTTTTTTCTCTCCCGATGGTTATCTTTCTTTGCGGACAAAAGTCCCGTCGATGGTTGTATTCCACGACCTGAACTTTGAACATTATCCCGAAGACCTGCCGTGGGCAGAAAGAAAATATTACCGGACTTTCTTTCCGAAATATGCACGAAAAGCAACTCGTATTGCAACAGTTTCGGAATACTCGAAAAGCGACATCGTTAAATTATACGGAATTTCTCCTGAAAAGATCGATGTTGTGTATAACGGGGCAAACGAAACATTCTCACCTGTTCAGCAATCTGAAATTACAGAAACAAGGAAAAAATTCAGTTGCGGATGCCCGTATTTTGTTTTTGTCGGTTCGCTTCATCCGCGAAAAAACCTGGCACGACTTTTCGTCGCTTTCGATTTGTTTAAACAAAAAAACAATAATGATATAAAATTATTGGTAGTTGGAGAAAAAAAATGGTGGACCGAAAAAATACGCCTGACCTATGAAGAAATGGAACATAAAAATGAGGTTATTTTCACAGGACGCCTCAGTAATCAAAATTTGCACAAAATCATAGCTTCGGCGCTGGCTATAACTTACGTAAGCTATTTTGAAGGCTTTGGCATACCCATTGTTGAGGCATTTTATTGCGATACACCGGTCATCACTTCCAACGTTACCTCCATGCCTGAAGTTGCCGGCGATGCTGCTTTGCTGGTCGATCCGTTTTCGGTTGAGTCGATCGCAGAGGGAATGCTTAAAATATCCCAGGATAGTCAATTTCGAAAAAAATTAATAGAAAATGGCAGGGAAAGAAGAAAAATATTCAGTTGGCAAAAAACTTCCGAACGTTTGTGGAAATCTATTGAACAAGTTTTGGAACAAGGCGCATAATTACAAAAGTTGAAACATCTCTTTTTAAAATACCATATTGAACTTCTCGCTGTAATTGCAGCTTTACTATTTTTTACGACCCGTGAGCCTCAATTACCCTGGGATAAAACAATCGGCAGCGATGGAAAAGGTTACTACGCTTACCTGCCGGCTATTTTTGTTTACCATGATCTGAATTATTCATTCGTTGAAAATTACGAACAAGAACATTATCAGGTTACAGAAGATTTTTTTGAGTTTCGCCAGGAAGTAAACGGCAGTATCGTAAATAAATATTTTCCGGGTGTGGCAATTTTATGGATACCGTTTTTTCTTCTGGCACATCTGTTTTGCCTGTTCGCCGGTTTTCCTGCCGACGGTTATTCCTTACCTTACCAGTATGCAATTTCATTTGCTGCAATTTTCTATCTGTGGCTGGGTTTAAAATTTCTTGAAAAATATCTTTTAACGGAAGGCTTTTCAAAAAAAAATATCCTGTGGGTTTTGTGGTTGATTTTTTTCGGTACAAACTTATATTATTACACAATTGAAGAACCTTCGTTTACCCACGTTTACAGTTTTGCTCTTATTTCATTTTTTGTGCTGACAGTAAAAAAACTCACATTAAAATACCAGCCATCTTTGCTTTACCTTTTAGCGATAATCACAGGTTTAATAATTATTATCAGGCCCGTTAACGGAATAATAATATTTGCAATTCCTTTTATTGCAGGCTCATTCAGCAGATTATCACAACTGTTTCGGAATATTTTTAATGATCATTCAAATCTGATTTTATCATTTACAACAGGGATGATAATTATTTTTATTGTACCGTTTTTATGGTATTTGCAATGTGGCCGATGGTTTGTTTACACCTATGGTAACGAGGGTTTTGATTTTTTATCTGCAAATTTCCTGAACATACTTTTTAGTTTCCGTAACGGATGGTTTGTTTACACTCCGCTCATCGTCGTATCTTTTACCGGGTTTATTTTTATTTGTAAAGAGTCGTTTTATAAATTTTTCTCACTCCTGATATTTCTGATAATTATAATATACGTTCTATCAAGTTGGTCGGTATGGTGG
Organism: uncultured bacterium; assembly: GCA_965369845.1. Classification (GTDB taxonomy): domain Bacteria; phylum Bacteroidota; class Bacteroidia; order Bacteroidales; family 4484-276; genus CBDUSJ01. Next base: position 4,918 of record CBDUSJ010000149.1, read on the forward strand.
TATGGAGAAGGGTATGGTTCAAGGCCTTTTATTGAATTTTATTTTATCCCGGCCATACTGCTTTCTTATTTGACCAATTTTATCAGGAAATTTAAAAGTTTGAAAATCCTCTTTTTTGTCCTTTCATTAATGCTAATCGGTTTTAACCTTTTTCAGAGTTGGCAATTTAAAAATAATATTCTGCCGGCAAGGCATCTTTCAAAGGAAACCTATCTTGCTTCGTTTTTCAGATTCAGGCCTATAGCAAAAGTTTACCTTGATGATGAAAAAATACTTCACCGGACAGAATTTTTTACCGATATGGAAACCGATCCCGGATGGCTAAATTATGCATCAGTTTCTGATAAAATAGCTTTTTCAGGAAAATATTCATCAAAGATTGACAGTGCAAATATTTACAGTATTGGATTCCGTGAAAATATTAAAGATTTCTGTAAAGCCGATAGATGCCTGATAAAAGTAAGCGCCTTGGTTTTTTCCACTTGCCAAAATCCGGGCTTCCAGTTAATAATTGATTTTCAGAACGACAAGAATAAAAGTGTCAAATATGTAGCATTTAACCTGAAAAGTTTTATAAAAAAATCAGAATGGACATATATGGAATTTGCAACTGAAGTTCCACATAACTGCCAGGACGATTGTATCCTTGCGGTTTACTTTTATAATTCTTTACGGAAAGATATTTTTTATGTTGATGATATTAAGATTGAAATTATTACGCTAATTTAACAACAAATCACGGGCAGTTTCAACAGCCGATGAGGTTACCCTGGCGTCGCTAAGCATTTTTGCAATTTCCCCTACCCTTTCGTTTTCGTTAAGTTTTTTGATAAATGATTTAGTAGCGCCCTTATTCTCGCGTTTGAAAATATAATAATGATGAATCCCTTTGGCTGCTATCTGGGGTAAATGGGTGATCGTAAGAATCTGCATATTTTCAGACATCCGCCGCATAATTGAACCCATTTTTCCTGCTATCTCTCCCGATACACCCGTATCTATCTCATCAAAAATAATTGTGGAAATAATTTTTTTCTTTGCTACAAGCGATTTGATGCTCAACATTAACCTCGATAACTCACCACCTGAAGCAATTTTTGATATTTCTTTTAATTCGCTACCGGGGTTCGCAGAAAACATGAACTTTATTTTATCAATGCCATCGTAAGATAATTTTTCAAGAATATTCTGTTCAATCTTAAAATCTGCCTTCGACATTCCTAATTCGCCAATCATATTTTTAATCTGCCTTTCAAGCGCCGGTATTGTCGACCTGCGTTTCTTCGAAATTAGTTTAGCCAGTTCTTTCAGATTATTTTCTGTTTCTTTGATCTGTTTCTGTGTATCTGCAATTTTTTTATCAAGCGAAATATATTCATCAATTTTTCGTGCAAAATTTTCTTTTATCTTCATCAGTTCACCGATATCCGAAGCTCGGTGTTTTTGTTGTAAGTGATAAATAGTATTTAAGCGTTCATTCAATTTTTCCAACCTTCCCGGATTTACCTCAATTTTCTCATGCAGTCGTTCCAGTTCTTCTGAGACATCTTTTACAACAAGATAATTACTTGTCAGGCGGGCTTCCAAATCTTCTTTTAGGTCGAGATATT
>CBDUSJ010000150.1:0-6470 GCA_965369845.1 uncultured bacterium
TAAACAAACTTTTATATTAAATGATGTTATCTATCTTATTAGTGTTTTATTAATTGTCCCTGCAAAAATAAAAAAAGAAACTGAAACAATAAGGGAAATATGGGAAATAGGGACTGTTTTATCTACAAGACTTTGTTTTAAATTATTAACCTATTTCCCTTACCAACCATAGGGCGTCCGTACGAAGCGAAGCAAGCGACACGAAGTTAGCCCGTATGGGTCCGTATGGATGGATACCTTTATACCATATCGCTACCGAATAACAATCTTTTTCACATCAGAAATATTGTCGGTTAAAACACGGAGATAATAAATGCCTTTTTGAAGATTGCTTAGATCGATATCTGAAACCGGGTTGATTTCCATTTTTCTGACTACCTGCCCCGAAGTGTTCAATATTTCAATAACTGCATTCTGATTGTTTGAAATCCGGAGTACAAATTTACCGTCAGAAGGATTGGGATAAATTTCGATGCCGGAAAAACTGTTTTGTGAAACTGATAATGAACCGAGTTTCATCTCACTGATCTTTGAAATACCGTTATCGGCAAAATATTTTGTGTTTGGCATACCCGGATCAAAATCGGCTGTCAGATCGTAAGTCTCACCGTTTCTGTAAAGTCGAAACAACATTTCTTCATCACCAAAACATCCTTCAATTGTCGAAGTTGTGAGGTCATCGCCATAAACAGTCAGGAGCAAGGGAGAAAATAATTCTTCAATTTTTGTTATCGCAACACAAATTCCACTGTTTGTAAACACTCCAATTACGTCTCCTTCTTCAAACTGAGAATTATTTATTACATCTGGTGGAACAGCGATCAGATGGGACGAAGCGGTTTTATTGACATCATTCCAAGCGGCGACATTGAATGAATTGGTTCGTCTTTGAAATTCAAGAGTATTCCCATCACATCCGGGAAAAATAAGCGTTGACTCTGCCCCAACCAAAACCCAATATGCTTTTCCCGGTTGAAGCTGGCCAAGTGTGTTAATATTCATCGCTGGCCAGAGAACCCCGTTTCCGGCAATCTCCTTAGCGACAACAATATCATCGGCAATCTGGCTGAACAGGCCTGCTGCATCAACATAACACTCACTTAAAACTGAAATAATATTCCATCCTTCGTTAAGAACCAAGGTGTGGTCAGGATCAATAATTCCCTGAACGAGCAGATCAATATTTTCAGTAACTTTTATTTTATAGCCCTGATGACAATCCCAATGTTGTATTGTATTTATGCTTTGAGCGGGATAATAAACCCCGTATAAGCTCTGAACAATAACAAGCTCTGTTTGGATGCTTTCCATCATCTGGTATATCAAATCGTTTTCAGGAATGATATAAGAAGAAATACCGCTCCATCCTTGAGGAATATTTATCAGTTGCGCTTCACCGCTTTCGTTTACAGTTATGAAGTTAGGAAGAGTGATTGTGTTTTGTCCGGTCTGGTTTTCAACAGTCAGGCTTACATCAAAAACTCCCGGTTCGGAATAAAGCACGAACGGATCTTTTTCAGTGGAAATTTCCGGTTCTCCTCCCGGGAAGCTCCAGTTCCATGATGATGGAAACCACATTGAAATATCATAAAACCGAATACTTTCACCGGGTAGAATATTTTGTCTGTCTGCTAAAAATCCTGCAACAGGAGCCTGAGGCTCAAGGTTTGTCGGAAACTCTATGTAATCAACCCAGGCGCAGTCTTCACCATACGATAAACTGTTATCCTTTTCAAAAACCCATTTAAAAGTATGTTCACCGGCTTCTACAGGATAACTGAATTTTTCCCATTCTTTAATTCCCGACCACTCATCAAGCAATTCATCATCCAGATAAAATATCAGGTGATCATAATTTGATTTGGATGATACTTTCCGGTAAAATGAAATTTCATCATCAACACTTACATCCATTGTGATAAACATTCCTGACTTCTCGCCATTATTCACATCGCCCGACTGTGAACAATAATTTCCTTCCCATACGTCTATATCGGTAATAAGCCAGGGTTGATTACCTGAAGATTGCCAGTTGAATTTATCAAAATTTCCTGTTTCGAAATCTTCAATAGTATTATTTCCTACGGGTATATAAAATGATTTCATATCAGAAACAGAACCTGATGTGATGAGATAATTCAGGTCGGCAATTGTTGTATCGGGAGATTGTTCATCAAGAGTTATATCAAAAATAACTTCAATAGTCTGGTTTGGTAAAAGATCGCCTACCGCTACTGTTGCCGGTTCGATAGTTATAAAACCCGAATTACTTACAAGCAGGGCAACAACCGCAGGGGCAACACTCATGCCTGTATTTGAAGTTTCTATAGCCACGGTAAATGATTCTCCCGGTTCGATTATCCCGTTTCCGTTTCCTCCTGCAGATTCATCAATAGTCATATTTCCAATCTCAAGGATTGGATCGGTGTTTATCGGCGGGAATATTATATCATCTATCCAGGCACAATCGTCGCCCGAACTTACCGACATGTCTTTTGTATAAGCCCAGCGGAATGTATGAACACCGGAGGTTACACCGAATGTTTCCTGCGACCAGTCAACTGTACCCGACCATTTCGACTGCTCATTATCATCAATATAAAATCTAAGGTAATCGTACGAGCTTTCAGAAGAAACTTTTTTCCAAAAGGAAATTTCTCCATCAGATATAATTTCTAATGTTACTTCAATTTCAGAAGTCTGGTAATTGGATATTTCTCCCGACTTGGCGCAATATGAACCTTGAAAGGCATTTGAGTTGTCGATAACCCAAAAATTATTTCCTGAATTTTGCCAGTTAAATTTGCTGAAATCGCCTGTTTCGAAATCTTCAATAATTTGTCCGATAGTACAGGAAAAATCTTTCTGGGCTGAGTATGGTTCTGCAGTTGCTTCAGCGTGAATGTCAACAATCTCTCCGGTTGCGGCATTTTCATCCACCAAAATCGTAAACAGGGCATTCTGTGTTTCGCCTGCCGAAAGAACATCTATGGCGAAGGTCGAACTCAGGATATTAATAATCTCAGACTGGGTTGAAATAACGGCATTTATACCTGATATTTCACTATGGCCTGTGTTTGAAACGGCGATCAGTATTTCTGCTTCTTCACCCGGATCGAGCCGGCCGTTACCGTTTCCTCCGGCAACATCATTAATTGTCAATTCGCCAATTTCAAGTATAGGAGCGTGAATCTCAAAACTAAATTCCGAAGTCCATGTTTCAACTCCATCTGACATTTCAAGCCCGAAATGTGCAATATGGCCATCCGGCACATATTCGGAAACCGAAAGGTCAAATGCTCCTTCTTCTGTAATTATTTCTCCGGCAGGTATATTCTGCCACAAGTGAGTATTTTCATTGATGGTTATAAAATTATCATCTGTTGAAAGCGTTGCCGTTACATCGGTTGCATCTACCGAACCGAAATTCTGAAGAGCAACATTCAGTAAAAGATTTTCACCATAATCGGCAAATCCGTTATTATTTCCGTTTGAGTCGTCAATTTCAAAAGTTTTAAGAAGCACATAAGGCCCGGCCGGAGATGAAACAGTAACATTTCCTATAAAGGGCTTCCCGTTTTGCCTAGTAACCACAACATCTGCAAAACCCGGAACAGTTATAGGTTCAAGCAAAACTTCGGCGGTTCCGCTTTCATCAGCCAAAGCAGCGCCATAAAGAATCCCATCTTTTGATATTGCCACATAAGCGTAAGGTTCGGTGGTAACGGTGAACGATGTTGAACCAAGAGGCATCAAACCGGGATAAGAAACAGCAATATCCGGTGGTTGCGAAAAATAAATCATCAAAGAAGGGTCTCCCATCAAGTGATAGATTTCCCAATAATAATTTATTATGGAAGAACCGGCCTGAGTTACAGCGAGGTTACCGGCAGCCGGCATTTGTCCCTGAGTTACAAACCAATCCTCAACGGTGATGCCTCCTCCGTCATGAAATGTTCTGTCGTAAGCGCCAAGATGCTCATGGTTGTAAGCCGGGTTAGCTGAAATATTTTCAAATCCCACACCCCACCAAAAATCCTCGTCCCAATAAGTGCTGTTAGAACCGCCGATATAACCAAGAGCACCCTTATTTTCGGCCCGTAATACTTCTTCGCCGAAACATGTTGTTTGAAATTCGAGTGAAGAACAACAGTTGCCAACCATTAGCGGATACTTGTGTGCGTTTTGCAGGGAAGGAATATGACTTGTATTAAAACTTGGATCGCTCCAGCCTGAAGGGCCGCAATGCGCGGTATAATTGGCATAAGAAACGCCATCGCTTACATTTTGACGTATTTGTTCTGCGGCGCCGCTGCCAAGCGGCTGAAGATAAGTATGTGAAAAAATCCCGTGTGCAGCGTTAAAATAATATTCGGTTCCGTAATTTATCTGTCCGTTTCCCCAGGTCAACTGGTGAGAATTATCATGCCCTGCCACCATCACCACTTCGTCGAGAAACGAGGGATCGGGCATTTGGTATTGTTCGTATTCGAGGGTTTTATCTATCTGCGGCTGCAATTCCGTGAGGTTGTTTGCCGAAAACCTGCCGTAATAAGCCTCAGGGAATATGTCGCCGGTGTATTCGCAATAATAAAGATCGGTAACATGCGAGCCGGCAGAGCCGTTAAAAGCCGGAATCTGTGCAACATCGCCGACGATAAGAACAAAACTTTGAGGATTAAAACCTGCTGGAGGATTGTTATAAAAATTTTCCAGATAGTTTTTAATGGATGTTGTGGTATTTCCAACTTGCGGGTCGTCAGTGTATGCTTCAATTACATCAAACCCTTTTTTGGTTTTCCATTCTATAAATGGCTGGAGTGCATTCTGGAACATCGGGTCGGACACAATAATATACGTAACCGGCGCAAACTCCGGCAACGCCCTGCTTTCGACAGGTTTATAATTTATCAGTTGCCGGTAATTACTTTCGAAATAAGGCGAATATCCATAAGCTTTTGATGATTCGGTCCTTTCAACCCGGGGATTTCTGAAAATAATTTCCACTTCAATTTCATCAAATACTTTAACAGAATTTGCAACCGGATTATACCTTACCGGCGCTATTTCCAGCCTTGCAATTTTCACACCACGTAATATTCCCAACTCGATTACTTTAACAAGCTCCTGCCCTGCAAATTCGTCTTTTTGGTATGTTGACCGATTATAAAAAAATTCTAATTCCTGAGGGTCGCCCTCATTTTTTGAAACAGGAGGTTGGGCGGGAATAAGCGGATTATTAATATTTATTTCAGAGAGAGAAAACTCCCGGAATTTTTCATTTAAAATCCTGATTTCAATATCCGCTCCATAAGGTATTTCGATAAGTTTTTTAAGAACCGGCAGTTTTGGTTCACCAATTTCTACACTATATCCATAACCGGGTACAGCAAGCTGGCAGAAAAGACCTTCTTTTGTTTTAACGGTAAGAGAATTAATAAACGTGAGAGTATTTTCAAATTTCAGTTCATAATAGGTGTTTTCGATAACTTTAAACGAGGGGTCGCCGGTATTGATTTTTATTGTCTGGCTACCGGCTGATATGCCTGAAAAAAGAAATGTAGTCAGTAACAGTAAATTAAAGAATTTAATTTTTTTAGTCATAGCTTATAAGTTAAATTTAGTGTTTATAAAGAAGTAAAAAAATGGATAAAAAAAACCATCTACTCTTTAATTTCCGGAGTAGATGGTTTTTTTATCCGCATCAAAAAATTATTTTATTATAGTGATTTTTTTAGTAAAAATATTCTGATTATGCTGTAAGCGCACAAGATAAATTCCCGGTTCTAAACCGGTAGCATCAAATGAAATAATGTGGGTTCCGGAATTCATTATGTCATCAACAATAGTTGTAATTTCTTTACCGAGAAAGTTGAAAACGCTGAGTTTAACACGGCAATTTTCCTCGGTTGAAAAAAGAATTTTTGTTGAATTGTTAAATGGATTCGGATAAATATTCAATGCAGACTCATTTTCAACCTCATCGATTCCAACACATGCATCCACATAAATAGTTTGCTCGGCAAAATTTTCACAACCGTTATTGTCCACGTAAGTATAAGTTAACGTATGCGTTCCAAGACCTGCAACATCAGGGTAGAACCAGCCGTCTTCAACACCGGGTCCTGAATATTCGCCTCCGGCAGGCGCTCCTTCAATAAGTTCATAAGGAGGCCAATTGATGCACATATCAGTTATTTCGGTGAAAGTAACCACCGGCAATGCGAAAACTGAAATATAATCATTTTTAGTTAAAGCGTCGGTTAATGTTCCGTCTCCAACTATCAGTGTAACATCGTAAACACCAGTATCTGCATAAAATACAGTCGGGTTTTGTACTGTTGAAGTTGCCGGGTCGCCACCTTCAAAATCCCATTCCCATGAAATAATATCTCCAATAGAGTTATCTGTAAAGTTAACTGTAAGTTCTTCACAACCTTCGGTAACATCAGCGGTGAAATTTGCTGTTA
>CBDUSJ010000151.1:0-6404 GCA_965369845.1 uncultured bacterium
TCTATTCTTTAAATGGTTATTTATTATAAATGTAAACTACGATATGAAAAATGCCCACTATTTTTAACAATGCCAATTTCTAATTTCTAATTTATTCCTCCATTTAATTATTTTTGCGCATTAATTTATATTAACACAATTTCATTATCATGGTTAAACGCAGAATATTAATTTCAACAATAGCAATAGTTGTAATACTTGCAGCATCATTAATACTATCGAATTTTTTCATTAGCCTGAAACCTGACCCGCCTCACAAACCACCCGAAGATATAAAACGACTTGTAAAAACCGAGAAGGTGATTTTCGAAGATGTAAAAGCTTCGATTGAAGCCCCCGGGCGTTTGGTATCAAATCAGATTGTAGATATTATTTCGGAGGTGCAGGGCAAAATACTTAGCGGTGATGTACCCTTGAAAAAAGGGCAGCGTTTTACCAAAGGCGACATTCTTTTAAAAATTTTTGATGTTGAACAGGCGCTGAGCCTGAAGGCAAGCAAGAGCCGCTTTCTGAATTCCCTGGCAAATGCCCTGCCTGATATTAAGTTTGATTATCCTGATAAATATGACGCAGTACTTGATTTTTTCCAGTCGATCAGTATCAACAAACCTTTACCGGTATTACCGGAAATTAAAGATAAATCCTTAAAAATTTTCCTTGCAAGCAGAGATGTTTTAAACCAATATTACACCATTAACGCATCAGAAGAACGCTTGAAGAAATATTCGATTTATGCTCCGTTTAACGGAACTTATTCTGATGTTTTTCTTGAAGTTGCCTCAATAGCAAATCCCGGAAGCCGTATTGGTAAAATAATCCAGACCGACATGCTCGAGTTGGAAGTTCCTGTGGAAGTTGAAGGCCTTTTTTGGGTAAAAATCGGGGACAGGGTAAAAGTACTGGACGAAACCCGCACAAGAGAACGGACAGGTAAAGTTGTACGAATCGGGCAGTTTGTCGATCCCGGAACCCAATCGGCAAGTGTTTTCGTAAGCATTACCAATAATCCTGAAAATCCTGTTTATGCAGGAATGTACATGATAGCCGTTTTCGCTGAAAAAATTATAAGCGAAGCAATGGAAATTCCACGTCAGGCTGTATTTAACAATGATGAAATTTTTCTGGTTATTGACGGCGCTTTGAAAAAACAAAAGATAAATATTATAAAAATTAAGAAAAACACACTTATTTTTAATGGAATTGACGAAGGCCTCGAAATAGTGGTTGAACCGTTAATTAATGTTGTTGAAGGCACAAAAGTTGAAACTACAAATTGATCCTCATTTATGAGAAAAATAGTTGCTCATTTTATAAAATTTCCCTTCTACGCCAATATGTTTATTGTAATCCTTTTAATTGGCGGGGGTTTAAGTTTTCTTAGTCTGAAGAAATCTTTTTTTCCGGAACGCTCTGAACAATTTATAAATATTAGTGTTTTTTACCCCGGCGCCTCTCCCAAAGAAATGGAAGAAGGGATCACCACAAGGATAGAGGAATCGGTACGGGGGCTTATCGGAATCAAAGAAGTAAATTCCACATCGTCCGAAAACTTTTCTTTTGTATCGATAGAAATAACCGGAGAATATGACATTGATGAAATTCTTGTTGAAGTAAAAAATGCCGTTGACGGTATCAGCTCTTTCCCTGTTGATGCCGAAAGACCGGTGGTTTCAAAACTGAGGCCTACATCTTTAGCCGCATACATGGGGCTTACCGGCAACGTGGATAAACTTACACTAAAAAAACTGGCAAGCGATATCGAGGACGATCTGCTAAACTCCGGAATTATTTCAAAGGTAAATATTACAGGGTATCCGGCAATTGAAATTTCTGTTGAAGTTACCGAAGAAGATTTGTTGCGTTATAGTCTGACCTTTGATGAAATATCCGTAGCTATCCGAATGAATAATGCAGATATTTCGGCAGGAATGATAAGGTCGGATAAAGAAGAAATACTGATACGTTCGAGAGCGCGGACAACCGATCCGGCAAAAATCGGCGAGATCATAATCAGGGCAAACGATGATGGAAGCAAGCTTTTCCTGAGAGATATAGCCGACATAAAATTGAAATTTGCAGATGTTCCGTCAACCTCTCTTATGAATGGTAAACCTTCCGTTTCGTTATTAGTTATGAAACTTCCTGACGAAGACCTTAAAGCTATTTCAAAATTCCTGAATAACTATGTAAAAGAATTCAACCGGACACATAACAATGTTGAACTCATAATAACTTATGACTTTCTTGAAATGCTCAACAGCAGACTTAATCTTTTATACAAAAACGGCGGCATCGGATTGTTTCTCGTCTTGGTTACTCTGGGATTATTTCTCAGTCTTCGTTTATCCTTCTGGGTTGCTTGGGGTATTCCGGCATCTTTTTTGGGCATGTTTATACTGGCAAACATTTACGGCATTACAATCAACATGATCTCATTGATGGGGATGATACTGGTTATCGGTATCCTTGTTGACGATGGCATTGTAATAGCAGAAAATATCTACACACATTTCGAAAAAGGCAAAAGCCCGAAACGCGCCGCCCTTGACGGCACAATGGAAGTTATGCCTGCGGTTATTACTTCGGTGAGTACTACCATCGTGGCTTTTTCTCCCTTATTTTTCCTTCACGGAAGGATGGAATTTATGTATGATGTTGGTTTTGTAATTGTGGTGAGTTTGATTGTTTCGCTGTTCGAGGCCTTTTTTGTTTTGCCTGCTCATCTTTCCAGCAATTTTATTTTGAGAGTAAAAGACAGGGAAGGTGGCGCCAATCCGATAAGAAAAGCTCTCGACAAAGCTGTTTCATATATACGCGATCGTATTTATGGTAAATTAATGAGATTTACTATCAGGTGGAAACGTGTTATAGTCATAATTCCGATAGCGCTGATTTTTATTACTGTCGGACTTTTTGGCGGGGGATTTATTAAGGCAACATTTTTCCCTTCAATCCCATTCGATCAATTTACTGTAAATATTGCCTTCACACCTGGCACCGGCGAAGCACAAACCCTTGAATATCTTAAAAGATTCGACGATGCCATCTGGGAAGTTAACGATGAATTAATGGAACAATTCAACGATACGGTTCCGTTTATCAATTTTACTTTTCTTGGACTTGGCAACGCTTTCGACGGCAATGAAACCGGAGCACATGCCGGAAATATTTTCGTGATAGTTAAAAATCTGGATGAATGCCCGGTATCGAGTTACGAAGTTGTGAACCGGGTAAGGGAAAAAATCGGGCCGGTAAATGAAGCTGAAAAATTTGCTATTGGTGGACGCGTTACTTTCGGCACACCGATTTCGATTAGTTTGCTTGGCAAGAGCCTCGAAGAACTTGAGCAAGCAAAACATTTCCTGAAATCAAGAATGGAAAATATTCCTACGTTGCGCGATATTGTCGATAATAATGCTATCGGAAAAAGAGAGGTTCAGCTTGAGCTAAAGCCAAAAGCATATTTTCTTGGATTAAATCGCTACGACATCGCCAACCAGGTTCGTCAGGGTTTTTTCGGAGGCCAGGCGCAAAGATTACAAATAGGAAAAGACGAGGTAAGAGTTTGGGTAAGATACCCGAAACAAGACAGGATCAGTTTGGGTCAGTTAGAAAATATGAAGATAAAAACACGTCTCGGAGAATTCCCTTTGAACGAACTTGCCGGGTATAAAATTTCCAGAGGCCCCGTCAACATACGGAGATATAACGGTCAACGTGAAGTGCGCATCGAATCTGATCTGGTTGACCCGCTGGAACCGGTTCCAGCTATCCTTGAACAAATCAATACAGAAATCGTTCCCGAACTTCAACGCCGTTTTCCGGGAATAGACATAAAATTTCTGGGACAAAGCCGCGACAGCGACGAATCATTGACAGATATGATAAAATATTTTTCAATAGCTCTTGTGATTATGATATTAATCATTATGATCCATTTTAAATCGGCATCACAGGCAATTATCATATTAATGATGATCCCGTTAGCCTGGATGGGAGCCGCCTGGGGACATGGAATAGAGGGCATTCCTTTTTCGATGTTAAGCGCCTGGGGTATGGTTGCCTTATCAGGCGTGATAATTAACGATGCCGTTATTTTTTTGGCGAAATACAACAAACTTCTTCAGGAAGGACTTTCTGTTGCAAATGCAGCTTATAAAGCCGGGCTTGCGCGCTTCAGGGCGATTATCCTGACAACTTTAACAACAACTCTCGGATTATATCCTATTATTCTTGAAAAAAGTTTCCAGGCGCAATTCCTTAAACCGATGGCTGTTTCTCTGGCTTATGGTGTTGCTTTTGGCACTCTGTTTATTCTGTTTTTCTTCCCTGCATTAATCATTACGCTTAACGACCTCAGAGTGTTTTTCACCAGAATATTCCGGTGGATTGTAAAAAATCCCGATTCCGAATTTTTCAATTATAAATCAATAATTCCGACAAGGGAAGAAGTGGAACCTGCTATCAGGCATATAAAAAAGACAATTGAATAATATTTAATTAAAGAAAAAAATGGCATTTATAAAACGTTTTTTAAAAATCCTCATTCAATCGATAACAAAGCAAAACATTCCTGCAATATTGATAATTTTTGCCATTTGCAATGCTACCGGTTCAATAGCGCAAGAAACAATTTCGTTAAGTCTCTCAGATGCTATCAAACTTGGATTGGAAAATAATTATAAAATTCAGTTATTCGACCGGCAGGTAAAGATTGCTCAAAACAACAACACCCAAGGGGCGGCAGGGAGGTATCCTTCAATTTCCTTTACGGCTATGCAGGTAAACCGTTACGATGATACTAAAAGCAGAACTGTCCAGGACGAACGGGATAAATATAAAACCAATTATATCGCGCCTGGTGTCGGGCTGAACTGGAATCTTTTCAGCGGATTTGCAGTGAACATTTCAAAAAAGAACCTTGAAGCTCTCGAGGAATTATCGGAAGGCAATGCAGCTATTGTTGTTGAAAACACAATCCAGGGGATTATTTTGGGCTATTACCTTATCCTGCTTCAGCAAGAAAAACTTAACGTTTTTGAAGAAGTTAAAAAGCTTTCACGCGACCGCTATCAATATATGAAAACCAAGCAACAATTTGGCAGCGCCGTAACATTTGATGTGCTTCAGGCAAAAGATGCTTATCTGAGCGATTCGGTAAATTATCTTACGCAGAAGCTTAATCTTCAAAATTCAATTCTGATACTTAAATTATTATTAGCGCTCGAAGATAATATTAGTTTTACGCTTACAGACCGGTTTTCAGTAGAGATCAACAATTACGATTTTGATACCCTCAGGGCTAAAATGCTTGATAACAACAAAACCTTGCGAAATCAATTTGTCAATCAAAAAATACTGGAATATTCAACTTCGCTTAGCAAAAGCAGTATTTATCCCAATCTGTTTTTTAGCGCCGGCACCGATTATTCAAATACAAGGCTAAAATACGAAGGACAAAGCGCCGGCACATCATATTCATTCGATTATTATGCTAATTTTTCTCTGAGCTTTAACCTTTTTAACGGCGGTCAAACAAGGCGCACAATCCGGAATGCGATTATCGGGGAAGATATTGGACTGCTGACGATAAAAGAAATGAAGAAAGCCCTGAACAACGAACTTCTGAACGAGTACGATCTTTTTAATATTCGGAAAAAACTTCTTAGTGTGGCGGAAGCATCACGCGAAAGCACCGGCCTCAACTTAGATATTGCTGCAGAAAAATTCAAAGCAGGAGCAATTAATTCCTTCAATTACCGCGATATCCAGTTAAGTTATCTTAATGCTTCTATCCGCAGGCTGGAAGCAATTTTTAACCTGATTGATTCGGAAACCGAATTGTTACGATTAACAGGAGGGATTATTTCGGAGTATTAAAAGGCTAAAAGTGGAAGTGCCTAAAATGCCTAAAGTTTGAAGTGCCTAAAGTTTGGCGCTATTTTAATTGAGACAGCACCATGCTTCAGTATGGCGATTTGATTAATCCATCATTATAAACTATTTGACTTTAGTCAACTTCTCTTAGCTGACGGCTATGGCATTGTACCCGTCCAATCGCTCCAAGCGGTCTTACGGGTTTTAAGGCGGGATCGAATTTTTTTGAAAAATGAAAATATTTTTGTTTTCAATTACAGTTAGCGATAAAGGAATTTTCATAGAATAACTAAACCGATTTTTATGGGCCAATAAAATCTTTAGCTCCGTTAGCTCAGGGCTTCACCTCCGTAGATCAGGGCTTCAGCCCTGAGAGATTAAAAATAAATAATGATAAAAAAAATCAGGGCGTTCACGCCCTTCAAAAAAAACAAATCGTTATTTGAAAAAATTTTATAGGAGTTCAAAAGGGCATAAATGCCCTGAAACAGTTCTTTCGCATCATTTTAATCCCAGCCGTAAACGAC
>CBDUSJ010000152.1:0-6342 GCA_965369845.1 uncultured bacterium
AATTATTAAGAGTTTGCTTTAAATCTCAAATCTAAAATCTCAAATCATCAATCATCAATCACAAATCAGGTATTAATATTTAATATATCTGTCTTTTTTCTCATTGTAAATATCAGCAATGGTTATCAATATTCCGGTTTCTTCAACACCACCGAAATTTTTGTTTATTGATGTTCCGAATGTTTTCATTGTTGACGATAGATTCATATAGGCATTTACAAGCGGCGGAATTGTCTCGTTGCGTTTTCTTACAGATTGTTGTAGTATTTTGAAATTCTCCTCATAGCTCTTACCGGTGAAAATATTTTCAAATATCTTTACATCATGTTTCAGCAGAACAGGTTCGACCGGATAAACCAACCGTTCAGGATCAGGGAAAAACGTATTTAAAAAATACATAATCAATTCCCTGGCAAATAAATCCGATTCGGAATACATTGTTATTTTACCAAAGAAAAACCTGACATCGGTATTTTCGAGGATAATTGCCCCAAGCCCGTCCCAAAGGTTGTCGAGCGAAAATATTCCTTTTCTGACATTTTTTGATGGCTGGTAATAGGGCTGAACAAATGATCGCCCAAGTTCAATGGTATAAGGAAGATATTCTTTAATAAATTTTTCGGAATATTTAAACAGTTTTGAAGTTGGAGTTTTTATTTCTATTTCTTTGTAGGTTTTCAAATATTTACAATGAAGAAAACGGTATCCACCTATAATTTCTTCGTCATCAGGATTCCAGACAATTATTTGTTGAAAAGGCATTTCCGCAGTATCGAAACTGTCGATGTCGTAGTTTTTGCCGGTTCCTCCTCCGGCATCACGGAAAGTAACTTCACGCAACCGGCCTATTTCGAGCATCAAATTTGGCGAATCTTTATGGTCGATAATATATATTTGGTTTCCCCCAAAATTAGTATCTCGAATATATTTCTCTTCGGTTAATTCCTTTTGTAGAAGTGATCTGTCAAGTTTTGGGATGATCTTTTCCATTTTAAAATTTTTTATTTAAAAAAAATATATCGCAAGCTTGTTAAACAAGTTGAAATTCTTCGCCTCTTCCGAGAGCATATACATGTTGTTTCATCAGTTCTGCCCATTCGTTGTAACTGTGTCTTTTGTCAAATGTTTGGTATCGAACCGGTTTTCCAAAAGTAATGGTTATCACTTTATCTTTTTGTTTATACATCTCATTAACTAAATACAACATTTCAATATTGGCTTTAATGCCAAAAAATTTACGCAGATTTGCAAGATTATAAAAAAAATTGGAATTCCGCCCGTCTATATGAACAGGGATTATATCTCTTTTAAACTTTTTGGCTTTTGAGATGATAGTGTTTTTCCATTGAACATCGGAAATTACTCCTGAAGTTTTCCTTGAAACAAGTCCGGCCGGAAAGTATAACAGAATAACGTCGGACTCGAATGTGTCGTTAAATATTTTAATATTTTCAGCGTTGCTGCCGTGTTTGTTGATAGGGATAAACAACTTTTTAAGGTTAGGAATGTTTAACAAAATATCGTTTACCGGAAAAATTATATCCTGTCTTACCTTTCCAACTATTTTCATAAGAGCTATACCATCAAGCCCGCCAAGGGGGTGGTTTGAAGCTATAATGTATCTTCCTTTCTCAGGTAGGTTTTTTATGTTTATTGTTTTTATTATCACTCCGAACTCATTCAGAAAAACATCAAGAAAATCCAGGGCGGACTTTTCGCGATGGTTATACATTGTTTCATTTAACTCGTCCTGGTGTATAATTCTTTTCAGATATCGAAAAAAAAATTTGGGCAAAACCTTTGTTAGTCGCGGACTTTTTTTTACAAAAACTTCCTCGATATTAATTAATTCCTTCGGTGTGTCCAAAATCTCATGCGCTGTCTGCCGGTTATCCATAATCACATCTTAATAAAAATATATCCTTAAAATTGCAACTTTTACCCGGTGAAATAAACATTGTTCAAATCGAGCATTAAAAAACTTGATTTTAAAACAAAAAAAATATCTGACTGTAAAAATATAAATTTTATTATCAGAACCAAAAATATTAATATAGGTTTTTAAATTTGCACAATTCTTTCCGACACCCCTAATGCTTTTATAATTCATTTGTCCAGATGGTATCCTGACAGTTTTTGATGTTGAAAAATACACTAAAAAATAAAAAGAAAAAAAAGTTATCAACAAAGTGGTAAAAAATGGTAAATTATGGGAAATATTTTTTTACATTTACGCCCTAAAATTTATTTATCGTGTTAGGAGTAATCGGAACATACGAATGTAAAGCTGATGACAAGGGGCGTTTGATGTTTCCTTCGGCTTATAAAAATCAAATGGGCGAAGTTGTAAAAAACGGATTTATTATAAAACGAAGCATTTTTAAAAAATGTATTGAATTATTTACGATGGAACAATGGGAAATTAAAATGAACATGATAAGCAAGTTGAATATGTTTAAAAATAAAAATGCAGTTTTTGTAACTAAATTTATGGCTGGGGTTAAACCGGTTAAACTTGACGGTGCAGGCCGTTTGCTAATACCTCGCGACCTGATGGAATATAGCGGAATTACCAGAGAAATTGTTTTAACATCAGTTGTAAAAAGTATAGAAATTTGGGACAAATCAATGTATGAAAAACATGTTGATTATGATCCCGATGATTTTGCCAAACTGGCTGAAGATGTAATGGGAGATTTTGAAATCGAATAAAAAAAACTAATGTATCACAATCCGGTTTTGTTAAAGGAAAGCATCGAAGGTTTGAAAATCGAACCCGATGGAACTTATGTTGATGCAACTTATGGTGGGGGAGGGCACGCTGCCGGATTACTGAAAAAACTGAGAAACGGAAAACTACTTGCTTTTGATCAGGATGAGGATGCAAAGGCAAACATAATTGATGATGAAAGATTGATTTTTGTTAACCATAATTTCAGGTATCTGAAAAATTTTTCAAAATATTACAAATTAATTCCTGTTGATGGAATTCTGGCTGATCTCGGGCTCAGTTCGCACCAAATCGACACTTATGAGAGAGGATTTTCGATACGTTCTTCCGGCAGGCTTGACCTGAGGATGAACAGGAATCAGGAGAAAACAGCAGGATTTGTTTTGAACGAATATTCTGAAGAAGACCTGAAGAGAATAATTTATGACTACGCAGAGTTGAAAAATGCAGCTTCGATAGCTTCAAGGATTGTTACGGCGCGTAAGAAAAAAGCCATCCTTGGATTTGACGACCTTAGGAGTGCGATTTCATCATTTGCCCCTGCAGGCAGGGAAAACAGGTTTTATGCAAGATTGCTGCAGGCTTTGCGTATCGAGATAAATGATGAAATAGGCGCCCTGAAAGAATTTTTGGAACAATCGCTCGAAGTATTGAAAAAAGGAGGCAGGCTGGTAATCATCAGCTATCATTCGCTCGAAGACAGGCCGGTTAAAAATTTTATGAAATATGGGAATTTTTCAGGTCAAATAAAAAAGGATTTTTATGGAAAAGTGAGTACGAGTTTCAGAATGATAAATAAAAAACCTTTAACGCCATCGGATGAAGAAATAAAAAACAACAACAGGGCAAGAAGCGCAAAGCTGAGAATTGCCGAAAAACTATAATTTGGGAAAAATATATTATGACCAGACCGACAAATAAATTGAGACCTAAAAAGCACACTACTAAAAGAAAACCCCGAACTTCCGGTGCGGGAAGTGGTTTTGCCAGGATTCTGCATATTCTGCTTGATGGGCAATTACTGGGCGGGAAAAATGCAGGACAATGGCTTCCTTTTGTTTTTTTCCTTGCTTTTCTGGGTTTGGTTTATATTGGTAATTCTTATATCACGGAAAAGAAAATCCGTAAAATTCAGCGCATAAACACTCATCTTCAGGAATTGAAATTTGATCATATAGACACAAAAAAACGGCTGATAAAAAAGTCACTTGCTTCTGAGGTAGCAAAAAAAGTTGAAAAATATGGGATAAAACCATCGGTATCGCCACCCGAAAAAATTTTCTTAACCAATAAATAAAAAGCCATGAATATGTTTAAAAACAAAAAACCGACAAAGCCCGATGGCCTCGCTCCTAAAACAATGAGCAGGATTTATTGGGTGTTCCTGCTGATTGCCATATTTGGTGTTGCAATTATCGGCAGGGCGATTTACATCCAATTGTTCCTTGGCGCAGAACTTAGAGAAGAAGCCATGGAAAAAGAATTAAAGTTCTTTGATAGCGACGCAGTAAGAGGAAATATTTATTCGGCAGACGGCGCGTTGCTTGTCACCTCAGCTCCAATTTATGAAATCCGTATGGATGCTGCATCAAATCTAATCCCTGATGATTTTTTTAATGCTAATGTAACTTACCTCGCCGGGAGTTTATCGAAAATGTTCAAAGATAAAACCCAGAGTGAATACGAAAAAATGATTAAAAATGCGAGGGAAAAGGGCAACCAATATTTATTAATTCAAAAGAATGTTAATTACCAGCAACTGAAACAAATCAAAAAATTCCCCATTTTTATCAGGGGAAAATACTGTGGTGGGCTGATAGCAAACATGACAACAAAACGTGAGTTTCCTTGCGGAATACTTGCTAAAAGAACCTTAGGTTATGTTAAGCAGAAAACAATTAAAGACTCAGGAATTTATGTTGGTATTGAAGGAAAATATAACGATTATCTAAAGGGTAAAAAAGGAAAACAATTGAAACAAAAAATGTCAAACGGGGCATGGAGGCCTATTCAAAACGAAAATAATATTGAACCTGAAAATGGTAAAGATATTATCACGACAATAGATATTTACCTGCAGGATGTTGCTGAAAGCGCTTTATTGAAACATCTGATAATAAACAAAGCTGAAAAAGGAACGGTAATTTTAATGGAAGTTAAAACCGGTGAAATCAAAGCAATTGCAAATCTTCAACTCGACCATAATGACGGAAAATATAAGGAGCTTTATAATATTGCTGTTGGAGAATCATTCGAACCGGGTTCAACTTTTAAATTAGTTTCAGTGCTTGTTGCTGCCGAAGAAGGTATGTTGTATAAAGTCGATTCTGTTGAAATAGGGCCGGGGTGGATTGTTTACCACAACCGAACTATGAAAGACACTCATTTAATTGATCCGGACGGATGGATTCTCCCGATTGAAGCATTTCAACATTCATCAAATGTTGGGATTTCGAAAATCATTTTCGATTATTTTAATGAAAATCCATGGGCATTCATTAAAGGAATTCAAAAATTGCAACTTGATAAATCTCTTGGAATTGATATTATTGGTGAACCACGGCCATTTATAAACTCACCTAATAGTCCCACATGGTCAAAAGTTTCTTTGCCTTGGATGTCGATAGGGTATGAAGTGAGACTAACGTCTTTGCAGATGCTCGTTTTTTATAATGCCATTGCAAATAACGGGACAATGGTTCGTCCGAAATTTGTTAAAGAGATCAGAGATGCCGGTAAAGTTATCAAAAGGTTTGATACGGAAATTATCGCCGAATCAATTTGTTCTGATAAAACTATAAAACTTGCTCATAAATATCTTGAAAGTGTTGTGGACAGCGGAACAGCAAAAATCATTAAAAATCCTATATATAAAATTGCAGGAAAAACCGGAACTGCCCAAATCGCAAAACCGGGCGGGGGATATCTTAAAAAATATAATGCCTCCTTTGTGGGATATTTTCCGGCGGATAATCCGATGTATTCTTGTGTGGTTCTTATTAACAAACCAGATGGAGGCAGCTATTATGCGACAAAGGTAGCGGCGCCTGTTTTTAAGGAGGTTGCCGATAAAGTTTATGCAACAAGATATGACTTTCGACCCGAAAACACCCCTGATGCTCAATCTCTGCAGGCTTTTAAATAAAAAATAAAAATATCAGAAAAAGAAGTTGTGAAAAAGCTAAACGACATACTCGGACAAGTTAAGGTAACAGAACTCATCGGCGATCCGGAAATAAATATCACAAAAATTGATTTTGATTCGCGGATGGTTGGCGAAGGTTCGCTGTTTGTTGCTGTTCGTGGTGTACATGTCGATGGGCATAAATTCATTAATAGCGCTTTGCAAAATGTGGCAGTAGCGGTGGTATGTGAAGAATTTCCTGAAGATAAACCTGAAAATATTACATGGGTAAAAGTTCAAAACAGTAGTATAGCCCTTGGACAAATCGCATCTGAATATTTTGGCAATCCCTCCGGAAAATTAAAATTATACGGAGTTACCGGCACAAACGGGAAGACGACCGTTGTTTGTCTCCTCTATCAGTTATTCCGGTATCTTGGATTTAAAGTTGGAATGTTGTCAACTATCGGCAATCGTATCGATGATA
>CBDUSJ010000153.1:0-6336 GCA_965369845.1 uncultured bacterium
AAATTGTTGAAAAAAAGTTGCCACAGATTACACTGATTATCACAGATTTAATTTTTATTTAAATCAGTGAACCTTTGGCTAATTTCATTTTTATATCTTTTCAAAGTGGACCCAACTCTTCAATCTTTAATTTTCAATCTAAAATCTCAACTCTTCAATCTTTAATTTTCAATCTAAAATCTTCAATCTCAAATCTTCAATCCAAAATCACCCTTCCATCTTCCTCATAGCCACACAATCCCATCAGGAAGCAATGAAAACATTTCAACAGGGAAGAAGTTATTTCTACAAGGATTGGTTTAAAATAGTTCAGACAAAACGTTAAGGGTTTTTTCATAAATTCCCGGAAGATTGCTTTCACGTGGTCCGGCAATGTTTAACACTTTTACATCGTTTTTTTCAAGCCATTGTTTCACGGGCAACGCTGACCTTGTTTTCAGAATATTCCAGATAAAGCAAGGCTTTTTATGATATTTTGCCAGTTCGCATGTCAACTGTGTTCCCTGATCCATTTTATCAAAATAGATAATCAGCGTTGCCTGGTTGTCTAAAACATTTAACCTGGTTCTTACAAAAGGTTCAGCGCTGCTTGATTCTCTCAACGGATATCTGAGCGACAATATTCCGTCCTCAGCCATTCTATCCTTCGGGCAACAACCCCCACATTTTTTTCCGGTATTAAGCGCAAAATCAAGTGCAGCCCTGTCAACGCCGGTTTGCCCACCGGAGATGATTTTAATTTTCATTTTTGTAAATAATAAAGTCGCGCTGGGCTTTTAGTAGATTTATTGTATTAAGCAATAAATTTTTGGTTTCCGATAATATTCCTAAGTATAAGAGACTATTCTTGGTTCCGGTTTCCCTATTTTTAATCCTTTTAATTTGTGCTTTTCTGAAATCTTCGATGATAGTTAATAAATTACGTTGTTTATCAATGATGTCGTTAATTTCGGTAAATTTATTTTTTTGAATTATTTCCTGAATATCGCTGAATAATTTACTTAGCTTCGCTCTTATTATATTAACCTCTTCAATTTGTACTTCAATAAGTCCTTTATGATTATTATTTATATGTTCATAACTCGGTTGAATTATAAACGTTATACAATGGGCAATTTCGCGAAGGTAATCAAGAACCTGAACATAATAATGTCCTGTTTCAATCGAATCCTCCTGTAACTGCGTTATTGTATTATGTATATTATCTTTCAGGCGTTTGGCTTTTTTATTAATTTCATTGATTTCTTTATTGATACTTTTTAGTTTTTTGAGGTCTTCATTAACTAATGAATTAATAGTTTCGTTATAAATATATATCGCTTTATTTAAAGTGTTGGCAACATTAGATTTACATTTTTCAAAAATATTTTCACTATTTAGGTCATCGGTAGTAGTTGCATATTCTTCATTTTCTTTTTCTCTTTTTTTATGAATAGCATGAGTGCGAATAACTAAGAAAATTATAATTATTAATAAAATACCGATGGAGACAAAACCGCCCCAATGTATGATAAAAACAATTATAAATGCAACTGTAAAAGCCGAAAATGCTGTAAAAAACCATCCGCCGACTACAGAAAGCACGCCGGTAATGCGATATACGGCGCTTTCGCGGCCCCATGCTTTATCGGACAATGATGTTCCCATTGCCACCATAAATGTTACATAAGTTGTTGATAAAGGAAGTTTCAAGGAAGTCGCAAACGAAATGATTATGCTGGCAACCACAAGGTTGACAGATGCGCGTAACATATCAAAAGCAGGCGCGTCTTTTTCTAAAATTTTGGGGGCTTTCGACTGGTCAAATTGTTTGGCTATACCTTCATGAATACTTTTCGGAACAATAAATCTGATGGCTTTCCCGAAATTAAGTGAGCTTCTTACCAGTGATCTTGAAATCGCTGAAGATCCGAATCGTTCAGTTCCTTCATCCTGGCGACTAAGGCCTATTTCGGTTTTGGTTACGGTTCGGGCTTTTTTTGAGAACCAGAGAGCTAATACCATAATAAAACCGGCAATAACAAGGTATATTGTCGGAGTTTTGATTTTGCCTGTTAACGCCTGCATTAAAAACGAATCGGGGCAGGCGCCAGGATCGGCTATAAATTCTTTATAAGATTCGTAACCGGCTAAAGGAACACCGATAAAGTTTACCAAATCGTTGCTTGCAAAAGCCATTGCCAAAGCAAAAGTTCCAACTAAAACAATAAATTTCAGAATGTTAAACCGAAAAATCCATTTAAGTAATTGCAATAATATTGTCCAAAAAATAAAACTTACACTTATTATCAGCAGCGAATTTTCCTTAATCAGGATTTTAGTTTCATCCGTCATAAAAGAAGCCCCTTTTGCTCCTTTTATCAAAATAAAATATGTAATTGCGGTAATTGCAACACCCCCCCAAATTGCCCCGAAATATTTAAAACGTTTTTTGTAGTCAAATGAAAAAATTAATCTTGTAATATATTGAATAATGGCGCCAAAAGCAAATGCAATTACAACCGACAATAATATCCCGAAAATAATTGCCAGCGCCTTAGCCGTATTTATATATTCTCCAATATCCTTAGCAGTTTCGGGGGATGATGTAATTTTGATGACAGACATGGCAACTGCCGCTCCTAACAATTCAAAAACTATGGAAACGGTTGTTGAAGTAGGAAGCCCAAAAGTATTGAACATGTCAAGCAAAATGATGTCTGTTAACATCACAGCAAGGAAAATGATCATGATTTCTGAAAAGAAAAAATTTTCGGGGTGAAAAATCCCTTTTCTCGCCACCTCCATCATTCCACTCGAAAATGTTGTGCCTACAAGAATTCCCAGCGCCGCAATTATCATTATTATTTTAAAGGGCGCTGCTTTGGACCCGATTGAGGAATTTAAAAAATTTACTGCGTCGTTGCTAACTCCAACAATCAGGTCGGAAACAGCAAGACCAATCAAAATGATGACAATAATCAGATAAATGTCCATTTTTATTTTCTTTTATCAGTCGTTTCGATGTTAAAAAAAATCAAGACAAAGAACAATAAATTTATTGGTATTACAAAATAAAGAAAAATATTTAATAAAAACTTAATAATTCACACTAATTTGACATGAACAGATAAAAAATATAAGCAATGTAAATAAAAATAAATATCCCTCCTTCGGTTCTGGTGATGGTTCTTCCTTTTCCTATAAAAATAAAAAGAAAAAGGATTAGGTTTGTAATTATCATCATCCCAACATCAAAATTCAATTCGACATGAAATGGCAACGGCCTGATTATTGAGCTTACCCCAAGTACCAAGAACACATTAAAAATATTAGATCCGAGAGCGTTTCCAATTGCAATTTCAGAGTTTTTCTTTACAGCAGCAACTACAGAGGTTACAAGTTCGGGCAGCGATGTAGCCACCGCAACAATTGTAATTCCAATCATCGCCTGGCTAATTCCAAATAAACGCGCAATAACAACAGCGCCATCAACCACCAATTTACCTCCGAAGTACAAACCGGCAACACCGATAGTTATCATTAAAATTGTTAAAAAAAGATTATACTCCTTTAAAGATTCATGTTTAAAATCCTTTTCCGATTTCGCATAACGAAAAGAATAATAAATATACGCAACGAGCAAAACAAGCAAAACAATTCCTTCACCTCTGTCAATAATATTTTCTTTTTGTATTCCGAAAAATTCGAAATGAGCAAGAAAACCTAATAACAATGCAGCAATAAGACTGATTGGGATGAGAGTGTTTATAGTTTTTTTGTTCGGGCTGATCGGGAAAATAATTGCGGCAGCGCCAATAATAAAAAGGGTGTTAATAATATTGCTGCCCAAAACGTTCGCGATAGCCAGATCGGTATTATTCCGGACACTGGCAAATATATTAATAATTAATTCGGGCAAGGATGTGCCGAACGCTACAATTGTAAATCCGATAACTATGGAGGAAAGGTTTAGTTTTTTTCCAATAGAACTTGCCCCGACAACAAGAAAATCCGCTCCTACGATCAGGATGACAAAACCTATAATAAAAAGGAAATAAACCATGTTGTTTATTAATTTCTCTCCCCAAAAATTAAACTTCCGATTCGCACTATGGTACTGCCTTCTTCTATCGCAATTTTATAATCACCCGACATGCCCATCGATAATTCTCTGAAATATTCAGAATCCTGAAAATAAGTTTTTTTTAGAAAATCAAATATTTTTTTCAGTTGTTTGAACTCGCTCCTTATCTGGCTCATATTTTCAGTAAAAGTCGCCATCCCCATCACTCCGTTAATCTGAATATTTTTCAGAGACTGGAATTCTTCGTTATTAAGGATTTCTTCAGCTTCCGTAATATCAAGCCCGAACTTTGTTTCCTCGCCGGCAATATGAAATTGCATAAGACATTTTATTATCCTGTTGTTTTTTAATGCCTGCTTATTTATTTCTTTAAATAATTTTAAACTATCCACAGCCTCTATCATACTTACAAACTGAGCAATGTGCTTAACTTTGTTTGTTTGCAGGTGGCCGATAAAATGCCATTGAATATTTTCCGGGAGCAATAGCTGTTTATCAATCATTTCCTGTGCTTTATTTTCTCCGAAAATTTTCTGTCCCAACTCATAAGCTTCAAATATATCGGCAACCGGTTTTGTTTTGGATACCGCAACCAGTTTTACATGCTGAGGCAGCTCATCGACAATTTTTTTTATATTATTTTGAATGCTCATGATGCAGTATTATTTTTCTGCAAAAGTACAAGAATTTTTACAGTGAATCAAGATGTGGATAAATTACCCACTGTTATGTCAAATGTCAGCGACACGAAGTTAGCGATACGTAGTTAGCCCACATGGGCCCGTATGGGAAATCAGATGCCTGCTTGGCGATAACAGCAAATATGTTTAACTCATGAAAGTTCTTAAATATCATTTACAAATGTTTTATAATTGCATGATTTTCTTAAATATAAATAAAATATATCTGTGAAAATCTGAGAAATCTGTGGCTTGATGAAAATACAAAAGATACTGCCACAGATTACACTAATTAACACAGATTTATTTTTCAGAAATTCATTATCGTTCCGGTTTATAAGGTGCAGCGCATCGCAACAACAAACCTTGAAATATTTATTACGGTGCGCTGCACCTCGTCTTTTTGATGGGAATGCTCATTTTCAACAAATATTTCCGGTGCGCTGCACCTGTCCGATTTGTTGGGAATGTTTATTTTTTAAAAAGTCCCCCAAACTTTTTAAAATCTAAAAACAAAACTGACAACCAATATTTCAAAAAAATAAAAGCCGGAAAAGAGTTATATAGTAGTTTTAAAATATAAAAATAATATTTTTCTGAAATCATTTAAAACATCTAACTATTTTTGGGGATTGTAAATTTTTCTATAAAGTCAAAAAATATAATAATGATAATTGTTGCAGATAGCGGCTCAACCAAAACTGAGTGGATAATTTTAAAGGATGGAGAAATCGTAAAAAAATATCTGACATCAGGTTTTAACCCAAAATATTTTGCTCCTGAAATTCTTTCGGGAATAATCAGGGAAGAACTTATTTTCCAACTTGAGGGGAAAAGTATAAGGTCGGTTTATTTTTACGGCTCCGGTTGTTACGGGGAAAAACCTGTAGAAATTGTCGGGAAAATTTTGAGGGATTTTTTTCCTTCATCAACAATAGAAATCCATCATGATCTTTTTGGCGCAGCAAGAGCATTATTTTATGAGGAAAAAGGCATTGCCTGTATTCTTGGCACAGGTGCAAGCTCATGCTGTTTCGATGGTGAAAATGTAACGGCACAAGTTCCTTCATTAGGCTTTTTATTAGCGGACGAAGGAAGTGGCGTTCACCTTGGCAAAAAGCTGTTGAATGCCTGGTTTAAAAATGATCTTCCTAAAAATTTACATCGTAAATTCCAAAAAAAGTACAGTCTCGAATTAAACGATTTTCTGACCGTCCTTTACAAAGAGAAAAAGCCAAATTCGAAAATTGCTTCATTTGTACCATTCATTGTCGAAAATATTACGGAGATATTTCTACAAAATATTGTCAGGGAATCGTTCAGGGAATTTTTTATTGACAATATTTTGAGGTATCCTGATTATCAGAAATTACAGGTCGGGTTTGTCGGCTCGGTTGCCTGTTTATTCAGCAAGCAAATAAAAGAAGTGGCAGAAAGTTTTGGGGTTAATATCACAAAAATTTTAAGAAGCCCTGCAGATGGGTTGGTTAATTTTCATAAAAAATATTAGCCATTAATCTGGACAACCCGTAACCCGCAACCCGTTGCTTTTTCGGTTAGATATATTTACAAAAATGTTCCGGGTCAACA
>CBDUSJ010000154.1:0-6308 GCA_965369845.1 uncultured bacterium
AATAATCCAAAGCTTTTTCCGGATCTTTCCTGTTGAGAAGCACCATTCCCATGCTTCTGTAGTATGATGACATGAGTTTCAGGTTCCCTGTTTTTTCAGTAAGTTTGATGGCGACATTGTACATTTCCATAGCATGAATGTAATCACCCCGGATGCTGAAAATTTCTCCTTTCGCAAAATAGAGAAAAGCAAGTGCGTCCAATTCATTTGTGGTTTCCAGTACATTTTTGGCATTGTCAAGGTACTTGGCAGAAAGGGGATAGTCGTCTTTGTAGTAATACACACGGCCTTGCCACAAAAGGCTTTTTCCGATGCCTTCTGTGTATTTTTGAGATGTTGAGATTGTATATGCTTCCTGAAGAAACATCAGGGCTTTATCATTATCTATGCTACAATAATAC
This sequence comes from uncultured bacterium, assembly GCA_965369845.1. Lineage (GTDB taxonomy): Bacteria > Bacteroidota > Bacteroidia > Bacteroidales > 4484-276 > CBDUSJ01. Next base: position 402 of record CBDUSJ010000154.1, read on the forward strand.
TCGCCTAATTTAATTAATGTATTTACTTTTACAGTATCATCGGGCAGGTTTAACAGCTTGCTTTCAAGTCGCTGAATTTTATCTTCCGCAAATATATTTTGAACGCTTAACATGACAAAGAGAACAATTAACAAATACTCTGTGGGGAAATAAGAAAATGTTATTTTAAATGGGTTTGGTTCTTTGTTCATTACTATAAAAGAGAATTAAATTTGAAAATCAGCAAATCTATTAAAATAATAAATCTAAAGTACAGAATCGTGAAAATAAGTCTGTAAACAACAAAGGATTAAATACTAATATTAGCTGGAATATGTATGCACAGAATTTCCGCTTACGGCAAGATAATTAATTCCCACCCAACAAATCAATAATACAATAAATGATAGAGCAAGAATCCAAAGAGCTATAATTGTTTTCTGCTTGTGTTTAAATCTGAAATGTATATATAACAAGTAACTAAACCAGGTTAATAAAGCCCAGGTTTCTTTAGGATCCCATGTCCAATAATGACCCCAGGCTTCTTTTGCCCATAAAGCGCCAAACAATAACCCTAAAGTGAGCAATGAGAATCCCATATAAACAAGGTTATCTGCCTTATCGAGAAGTTCAGGTTTAAAAGTCTTGAATTTGAGTAAATAAAGTCCCCAAATACACACAACTGACGAAACACCCAACAATGCATACGAAAGCATGTAAACTATAACATGAGGAACAAACCACGGACTTTGTAAAGCAGGCATAAGTGTTTTATCAAAATTTTCAGGATTAGAAATATTGATTATTAAAAATAATATTGCCAGCCCCAAACTATAGAATAAAAACCATTTATATTTCCATCTTATAAAAGTAAGAATGCCTACTATTGGCAGAAACACAGCATACCATAGTCTTGTTTCTCCAATTGTACGCAATGGGGGTCTATCAATTTCTATCCACAAAATAATTACGAAAACAATAATAACCAATGTGCCGGTAATGGAAAATGAATTACCGATTAATCTACCATTTTTTATTTTTTGATCGCATAAAATAAAAAGCGATCCAATTATCCATAAAACAATAGTTATAAAAGCAGTATTATTAAAATTAAGAATATCCATTAATCTTTTTTTTTAACTAATCAATCACTCAATTTTTATTCATTGACTTAGAGGAATTTTTTTTAAGAGGGTATAAGGCTAAAGGCTAAAGTGAAAAGGCTAAAGGTTAAAAGCCCATATTTCCTCTATTTCCTTATTCCCCTTATTTACTTATTTCCTCTATTCCCAATCCAAAACATATAAAGCGCCCCAATAATCAGCATAAATATTCCAAAATAAACAACAGAAATCCACGGGTCTTTTACCAATTCTAAAATACTTATGTCCGACCATTTACCCATCTCACGGTTATAATTCAACTGATAAATTTTCCACCCGCCAACAGTAACCGGTTTATTTACCTCAACCGTAGTTTCAAAAGCATCGCCTGAAGGTTTATAAATTTTAACTTTTGAAGAATATTTCTTTGGATCAGGCTCGGCCATTACGAGTAACATTCCATCAGATAATTCTAAATAATTTCCCGGAAACCTAAAACTTCCGCAACTTATCCAACCTTCATTTACTTTGTTAGTTTTTTTATTTTTAGTGATTATATAAGCAGCCGGCGCTGCCCCAATATCATATACCGGATGGAATTTGTCACCCATGTAAACACCATATTCGTAAAACTCTTTTACCTCAACTTCCCAGTTCATAATTACACCTTTATTACCCTTTTTTAGATAAAACAATTGTTTATTAAGAATATTCCCTGATTTATCATCAATAATAAAGGCTTTTGGAGGATACTCCTCTATATTAAATTCTTTAAGTTGTATAGCAATACCTAAATCATGAATAGCTTCGCCCTTTTGATTTATTCCATAATATACGGCATTTGTCTTATTTACCATAAGAGTAACTCTTTGTAAATCTCCCGCACCAATACTCGCAGCAAACAAGGTCAGCCATAGTCCAAAATGATTTAAGAAAAAAGCGATATTTTTACCTTTTAAAGGAAAGCTTCTTCTTAATGTTACCATTCCCAAAATAACTAAGAAATAGATTTGTGCAAATAAAAACGCATAGCTGGAAACAATATCAGACAAACCAATTTCATGAATAAAACCACTTGATTTTGGTGAGCCCTGAGGAATAAAACCCATTAACAACACAAGGAAAGTGTAAAAACAAATTGCACTTATTGCAGCCGGTAGGCCGGAAAGCCACTTAACAAATGGTTTCTTCTTAAAAAGAAAATAAATGAGCAAAAACAGAATTATTATCGCTATCCCCAAATATAAGTTAACCGGCCATTGAATGGCAGAGACTGTGCTTTTTCCTATACAATTTATTGCAAAACCTAAAATCATTAAGGTAATTGCAACTATGAAACTCTCGCCATATCTCCATGGATATTGCCAGATAGTTTTTTTATTATTGTTCATTAAATTAGAAGCATAAACGTTTTTAAAGTGCCTAAAGTTTGGAGTACTTAAAGTGTCTAAAGTTCAGGCACTCCAAACTAATTAATCAAAGACTTTTAACACCCCATGAATCTTCTCTTTTTTTAGCCTTTTCCAGCCATTGCGGAACTAAAGTATCTAAGAAATTTTGTTTTTCGCTTTTTAGTTTTTCAGCATCCATGCCGATATATTGTTTTTAAACTTATACTTAGCCAGGGCCGGCACAAGAAAATAATTCAACACCTGGCTGTAATCCCCTTCTTCCTCATAAACATCTGTTTGAAGAAAATTAAGGTCGTTGGCAGATAATTTTTCCACACCCAGTTTGGATTTTACCAAAACACCGGTATATAAATACCATTGATTTTTTAACCGGATATTAAAATAATATCCAAGGTTAAATGTTGATAAACTCTTGTTGGCTTCCAATCCGGAAATATTTGACCAGTTAAAGCCACCCTCCAATCCAAACTCTAATCCTTCTGAATTTAATTTATCACCCATTATTAAGGAAATTGTCAACGTTATTTAGGCATTGACACATTGACAACTCTTTACCGTTCACCCCTTACCGTTCACTTATCCTTTTATTTTTCACTCACAATCTGGTAAGTATCTTTAGCTATCATCAATTCCTCATTTGTCGGAACAACAAGTACTTTGACTTTTGAACCTGATTTTGTTAGTAGAATTTCTTCGTTTTTTAAATTATGGTTCTTTTCAAAATCAAAATCAATTCCGAGAAATTCCAGCCCTTCGATCACATTAGCACGTGTGATAAAATCGTTTTCGCCGATACCGCCTGTAAACACAATTACATCAACACCGCCCATCGCGGCGGCATAAGCGCCGATATATTTCTTTGCGCGATAGGCATACATTGTCAATGCAATTTCTGCACGTTTGTTTCCTTCTTCAGCGGCAAGCTCCAGATCACGCATGTCCGAAGATACTCCTGAAATTCCAAGAACGCCGCTGAATTTGTTTACAAGTGTGTTTGCAACTTTAACATTTATTTTTTCTTTATTCATGATATGAAACAATGCGCCAATATCAAGATCGCCGCAGCGAGTTCCCATTATCAAACCTTCAAGCGGCGTCATTCCCATTGATGTATCAACTGACAGACCATCTTTTACAGCACAAATTGAAGCGCCATTTCCAAGATGGCATGTTACAATTTTTGAGTTTTTTAAATCCATGCCTAAAATTTCACAGGCGCGTGCTGATACATATTTATGGCTTGTACCATGAAATCCGTAACGACGGATTTTATACTTTTCATAAAGCGAATAAGGTATTCCGTACAGATAGGCGTGTTCGGGTATAGTCTGGTGAAAAGCCGTATCGAATACACCTGCCTGAGGAACATCCGGCAGCAATTGTTTCATCGCAAAAATACCTTTGAGATTTGGTGGATTATGTAATGGGGCAAGATCGGACGATTTTTCAAGCGCATCGATTACAGCATCCGTAATTTCCACGCTGCCGCTGAACTCCTCTGCGCCGTGAACAACTCTGTGACCAACTGCTTCTATTTCGTTAAGGCTTTTCAGACTGCCATATTCTTTATCTGTTAAAATACCAAGTAAATATTCTATCCCGGATTGATGGTTGAGAATCTCAACTTCAGCAAACAATTGCTTTCCATCATTTCTTTTGTGCTTAATAGATGCTCCTTTCAATCCGATTTTATCGACCAGCCCTTTTGCCAGCACCTCTTGTTCTGGCATATTAAAAAGCTGATATTTAATTGATGAACTACCACAGTTTAATACTAATATTTTCATTATTTAAAAAAATTTTTGATTTTATGTCAAAACGACACGGCGAAAATATTTATTTTGTGTATTTAATTTTTTTAATTTTGCCAAAATTTTTCATAAACACTAAAAAATAAATAATATTATGGTATTAGAATTAACAGATGCGAATTTTGATGAATTAGTACTAAAATCCGACAAAGTTGTAATAGTTGATTTCTGGGCGGTTTGGTGTGGCCCGTGTCGTATGGTGGCGCCTGTGGTTGAGGAAATAGCCAAAGAATACGAAGGCAAAGTAGTTGCTGGAAAAGTAAACGTTGATAACAATCCAAATACAGCAACCAAGTTCGGGATCAGGAATATCCCGACTGTATTGTTTTTTAAGAACGGACAGATAGTTGACAAACAGGTTGGCACAGCATCTAAGCATACATTTATAAAAAAATTAGAGACCTATTTATAAAAAGTGAAACCTCATAATTTAAAATTAGAAATTTCCTAACATCGTGCAGTATTCAATCGATAAAAACAGGTTACAGCAATTTGGTTCGCTCGAATTTATTGCAAAACAAGTGGTTGAAGGATTTATCACCGGTTTGCATAAAAGTCCTTTTCACGGTTTTTCGGTCGAATTTGCCGAACACAGATTATACAACACAGGAGAATCGATAAAACATATAGACTGGAAACTTTATGGACGCACAGATAAACTATTCGTAAAACGATACGAGGAGGAGACCAACCTGAGATGCCAGATAGTGATTGATAATTCGTCTTCGATGTATTTTCCGGTTAAAGAAAACATCTCGGTTGATAATCCCAACAAGATCACTTTTTCGATTTATGCTGCCGCTGCATTGATAAACTTGTTGAAAAAACAACGTGATGCCGTTGGCCTGACACTGTTTTCCGACTGTATTGAGTTTCACACTAAGGCGCGCTCTACATCGGTGCATCAAAAATATATCTACTCCGAGCTTGAGAAGCTTTTGAAGCCAATAAATACTGAAACCAAAAAAAATACTTCTGTAAGTGAAACGCTTCATCAAATTGCCGAAAACATTCATAAACGCTCATTAATAATTATTTTCAGCGATATGTTTGAAACCGGTACACGCCCCGAGGCATTATTTTCAGCTTTGCAACATCTTCGCCATAACAAACATGAAGTCATCCTGTTTCACGTTGTTGACCAACAAAAAGAAATAGACTTTGAATTTGAAAACAGGCCCTTTAAATTTATCGATATGGAAAGCGGGCTTGAGCTTAAAATTCATCCTAACGAAGTTAAAGAACGGTATATAAAACAGGTAACTGAATTCAAAAAAGAGTTAAAACTTCGCTGCGGCAAATATATGATAGATTTTGTTGAAGCCGATATAAACAAAGGTTTCAGGCAAGTGCTTCTGCCCTATCTTCTGAAACGGGAGAAATTATATTAATCAGTAGGAATTTAGATTTTGAAATTTTTTTCAAACCTGAAACCAAATGCTTTATCTTAATATGAAACAACCGGTAAACAAATTATCAATTAACCCCTTCTATAAAATCCTATATCTGATTTTCATTTTATTATTATTGATTTCATGTAAAAATGTGAAAACCAATAAAAATGAAAAAATTAAAAGTCATCGATACAAACAACTGAATTTT
>CBDUSJ010000155.1:0-6294 GCA_965369845.1 uncultured bacterium
TTCAAGAGTTGCCCTTCAAAATGCTCCAAGTGGTCAGACGGGTTTTGCAAATAAAGTTTGAAGTGCCTATAATTGAAAGCGAAGCGAAGGAAGCGATACGAAGTCCATCCATCCATGCGGGCTAATGAAACGAAGTGAATCCGTATGGACTTCGTGTCGCTTCTTTTAGTCGTAAGGATTCCTTTTAGTCAAATGATACTAAGTGAATCCGTATAACTGAAAGAAATCCGTATGGATGGGTCCGTACGTAACCTCATCCATGACAAAGAAACCTGATACTTTCAATAATCAAATCCTTTGCAGGAAAAAAATCATATCCGGCTTTTCCTATTTCCGACAAAAGCGTAAAATTTATTTTCCCATCTCTGTTCTTTTTATCATGTTTCATAATTTCAATTATTTTATCAACAGCATTTCCCCAATTTTTAAAAATTCCGTAATGCGATTTCAAAAACTTCGTAATTTCTTTAAATTCATTTTCCGGCAAACCGGTTAGTTTCGAGGAAATGTACGATTCACATATCATTCCGAAAGCAACAGCTTCGCCGTGTAGCAATGGTTTTTCATTTTGCTGCTGATAAAATGTTTCTAAAGCGTGTCCTATCGTATGACCGAAATTCAGTATTTTTCTTTCTCCAAACTCGAACGGATCGCGGTTTACGATTCCTGTTTTAATTTGCACGGATTTTTTTATAAACGGAAAAAATTCAACCTCTGCAAAATTCTGCAAATCACGAATTTCTTTCCAGTGAGCGGCATCGGCAATCAGGGCATGTTTTATAATTTCAGCGAATCCTGATAATAACTGAATCTCGGGAAGAGTTTTTAAATAATCATCGTCGAACAGGACTAGTTCAGGATTGGCAAAAAAACCGATCTGATTTTTCAGTTGATAAAAATTAACTCCTACTTTTCCTCCTACAGCGGCATCTACCTGGGCAAGCAAGCTTGTCGGAACATTTACAAAAGAAATCCCCCTTTTGAAAGCAGAGGCGGCAAACCCACCGAGATCACAGATTACTCCTCCTCCCAGATTTATTAGAATGTCTTTTCTTTCTGACTGTTTTTCTAACAGAAATTTCCAAATGCTTTCGCAGGTTTTTATGTTTTTATTCTGCTCACCACTTTTTATTCGAATAGAAATTATCTCAATATTATTTTTATCTAACTTTTTTTTGAAAACAGGAAGACAATATTTTTCCGTATTTTCATCGGTCAATAAAAACAATCTGTCAATTTTTCGGTTTTCGAGAAACAGATTAAATTTATTGTAACCCTCATTTTGATAAGCTGAAATTACTTCTGAATTTTTGACATTTTTCATAATTAAACAAAATTAGTTAACACTATCAATAAATTAATAGAACACAGATGACACGGATTAAACGGATAATCACAGATAAAAATCAGTGTAAATCAGCGTTATCCGCCTGCCCCGTAGCAAAGTATATCGGGGTGTTCTATTTTTTAAATTATTACTTATCAAAAATGTAAATTACTAAATGAAAAATACCGAATTTTTATTCAAAACTTTAGGCATTCAAAACTTTATTTTAAAAATCCGTTTGACCGCTTGGACGGGTATGAATCACTCCTTCAGGGCTGAAACAACAAAGCACAATAGAAACTTCCACAATCAGGACATTTATGCAATTTGTTTTTTTAAGGGCGTAAACGCCCTTGGTTAATTGTTCGTTTGTTTTTCTCCCAACCCTGAAGAGTTGGGTTAAAGAATTTCTAATTTTAGGTATTCAAAACTTTAGGCATCCATCCATACGGACTTCTTTTAGTCGTACGGACTTGCTTCGCTTCGCTTCAAACTCCCCAATTTTCTTATGGTATATTCATGTATTTATGTGCCTGAATAGAAATTTTCCATTTTGGGTTTTGCTTAATATATTCAATAATATCCGGCAGATTAGTTTTACAACGGCTCCATTCCGGCTGAAGATAAAGCAAACAATCACGATTTACTTTCCCTGCTACTTGTTCGGCCCAGACAAAGTCATCGTTCTCAAAAATAATAACCTTGAGCTCGTTTGCAAGTTTGCAGATATTTTCTACCGGGGCGTTATTTTTTTTCGGAGAAAGGCAAATCCAGTCCCATTGTCCTGAAAGGGGGTAAGCGCCCGAAGTTTCTAAAAATATTTTTATTCCTGATAATTTCAGGCCGGCGCAGAGATAATTCAGGTTGTACATTAGCGGTTCGCCACCGGTGACTACTACCGCTTTGGCTGGGAATTTTCCAGCATTTATTATTATTTTATCTGTTTCGATAAGCGGATGAATTGCTGGATTCCACGATTCTTTCACATCACACCACCTGCAACCAAGGTCGCAACCGCCAATCCTGATAAAATATGCAGCCTGCCCTGTGTTATGTCCCTCCCCCTGAATGGAGTAAAATTCTTCCATCACTGGCAGCAACCTACCTTCTGAAAGTAATTTTTCCCGAGCACTATCATTTTCCGGAGACTGCATCGTCTTACTTTAAAGTTATTCTTTTAACCAAAACACTTTCACCTGATATTATCCTTAAAAAATATACTCCTGATTTTTCATCCTCGGTATTTACCGAAAAATGAAATTCTTTATTATCAGAGGGCATTACGAAATTTTTTGAATAAATATTTCTCCAACGCCGGTTCCTGATTTCAACGGTAAAATCGGGATTTGGCACACGGAGGATATCAACAAATACTTTTTTAGAAAAATATTCAGGTAATTCTGAAATTAGTATTTCAGACGATGTTCCTGTTTTATTGTCCGGCTTCTGTGAATTTTTCAGCTTTGCTAAATTAACAATAAATACCGAAGGCGGCACGGCGGATTCCTCGCAGGAAAAAACAATATCGCTATTATTTAGATAAGCCACTCCCTCGGTTTGAACAAAAATCAGGTCAGGGAAATTTACCCCTAATCTGTTTTCAGCCAATAAAAAATTATAATTTTCAAAATCTGAAAATATCCACAAAAAAGATTCATAATTTTTATACCCGACCAATACGAGTTGATTTCCCGCGGGGTTAATATCGGCGCCGGTAATTAATCCGTCAGCATTAAAATCGTATCGCGGCATCGCTTTATAATCTCCTTCTTTTGCAGGAATAACATACATTCGTGTTTTTAGATTAACCCAGTTTTTTGTGAATAAATATAAACTGTCGTGAAAACAGAAAAATGCCTCACAATCGTAATTGTTGCTGTTTTTCCTTTTTTCAAATATTTTCTGGTCGGCCATAGAAAAACTGATAATTTTAGCCTTTACGGAAACATCAGAATTATTTTCAGGAATATTTTTTTTATTAATGATCAGGATTTTCAGGTTTTTTCGGTTGCCATGATTATTCCCAAAATCTCCGACATAGATATAATTTTCATCATGGCTTATATCTTCCCAGTCCTGATTTTCTACATTTGTTATCGTAACTGTTTGTATAATTTTTCCTTTAGCAGTATCAATTTTATAAATTTCCGGCTCTCCGCCGCTGTCATTGTGAGTCCAGAGGGCATCCCTGAAAAATATCAGCCCTGAACTTTCATCAACTTTTTTTGAGAGTCCGTTTATAAAAACATCCGGTTTTATAGAAATTATTTTTTTGTCTGAATTACCAGAAGTTACAGTATCACCGGAGAATTTTTTCGTTTCTGCCTGGTGGTTGGCAATACAATTTACAGAAAATAACAAAGAAAAAAACAAGCAGGCTGTAAGGAGATTTCGCATTTTGAGAAGTTTTTAATAATAAAATCAGGAATAATATTCTTTATTAAATGCCTTGAGAGTATTGTTTAAAAGCGATACAATAGTCATCGGGCCGACGCCACCCGGAACCGGAGTTATAAAGCTGCATTTTTTTGAAACTTCATCGAATTTAACATCCCCGAAAAGCTTGAATCCGGATTTTGTTTTCTCTGACGGCACGTGGTGAATTCCAACATCAATTACCACCGCATCCTTTTTTACCATATCGGCTGTAACGAATTCAGGGCGGCCTATTGCGGCAATAAGAATATCTGCCTGTGAGGCAATTTCTTTGATATTTTTGGTTTTTGTATGACAAAGTGTAACGGTGCAATTTCCCGGGTTGGCTTTTCTCGATAACAAAACACTCAAAGGTGTGCCGACGATATTACTGCGTCCCAGGATAACACAATTTTTCCCTTCTGTTTCGATGTCATATCTTTTTATCAATTCCATAATCCCGGCGGGAGTTGCAGGCAAATATGCAGGCTCTCCGAGAAGCATTTTCCCGACGTTCAGCGGGTGAAAACCATCGACATCTTTGGCAGGGTCAACATGCCGGATTATTTTATTAACATCGATATGTTCAGGCAATGGAAGCTGAACTATCAGGCCGTGAATATCATCGTCTTCATTAATAAAATCAATCGTATTCAGCAGCTCTTTTTCAGTAACATTTTTCGATAGGCGATATACCGAAGACACTATCCCAACTGAAATACTTGCTTTTTCTTTGTTTGAGACATAAGTCTTGCTGGCCGCATCGTCTCCAACCATAATTGCTGCAAGATGAGGCGCTCCGCCTTTCTTATCAATGATCTCAGCTACTTCAGATTTTATTTCTTTTTTTATATTTGCTGCTGTTTGTTTTCCGTCAATCAGAATCATCTTTTTGCTCCTTTCATTCCTTGCATCATTTTCATTAAATTTTTACCGCCGCCCGAAGTCATCGACTTCATCATTTTTCGGGTATCCCCAAATTGTTTTATAAGTTTGTTTACCTCCTGGATATTTGTGCCGCTTCCATCGGCAATTCTTTTTCTGCGGCCGCCATTAAGGATTTTAGGATTTTCACGTTCGGTTGGCGTCATCGAATAAATTATTGCTTCAATACCTTTAAAAGCGTCATCATCAATATCAAGATTTTTAATAGCTTTTCCCATTCCCGGAATCATGCCCATCAGATCTTTAACATTTCCCATTTTTTTTATTTGTTTTATATGGGAAAGGAAATCGTCAAAATTGAACTGGTTTCTGGCAATTTTTTTCTGTAGTTTTCTGGCTTCTTCTTCGCTAAATTGTTCCTCGGCTTTTTCTACAAGAGAAACAATATCACCCATTCCGAGAATCCGGTCTGCCATACGTTTCGGGTAAAAAACATCCAGAGCGTCAATTTTTTCACCTATACTGACGAATTTAATCGGCATGCTTACAACAGAACGAATCGTGAGCGCTGCGCCGCCACGGGTATCGCCATCCAGCTTGGTCAATACAACGCCGTTGTAATCCAGCTTGTCGTAAAAAGTTTTTGCTGTGTTAACCGCATCCTGGCCGGTCATCGCATCCACAACAAAAAGTGTTTCATGAGGATTGATTTTATTTTTGATGGAACTTATCTCATTCATCATCTCCTCATCGATGGCAAGCCGGCCGGCAGTATCAACAATGACGACATTATAATTTTTCTCCTTTGCGTAATTTACAGAATTCCTGGCAATTTTAACAGGTTCCTTGCTTCCTTCTTCGGTATAAACTTCAACGCCAATCTGCTCGCCCAGAACCTGAAGCTGTTTGATAGCGGCAGGCCTGTAAACGTCGCCTGCAACAAGAAGCGGCTGCTTGCCTTTTTTGCGTTTCAGGAAATTTGCCAGCTTTGCAGCAAAAGTTGTTTTACCGGAACCTTGAAGGCCTGCTATCAGAATTACTGCAGGACTCCCTTTAATGTTAATTTCAGCATGTTCTCCACCCATCAGTGTCGTAAGCTCGTCATGAACTACCTTCACCATCAACTGACCGGGCGAAACGGCGGTCAGTACATTCTGGCCCAAAGCTTTTTGCTTGACCTGCTCGGTAAACTGCTTTGCAATTTTATAACTAACGTCGGCATCCAGCAACGCCTTCCTGACTTCTTTTAAAGTCTCCGCAACATTAATTTCGGTAATGCGTCCATGCCCTTTGAGTATCTTGAACGACTTTTCTAATTTATCCGATAAACTTTCAAACATAAATACCTGAATTTTTTTTGGGCTGCAAAAGTATGAATTATCATGGAAGAATACTGAAGAAAAAATGGTAAAATATTATTTTGAGGCACTGGACAAAAAATGGATTTGTCTTTGTATTTGATGATGTAATGATGTTGGTTATCGGTTGGTTGTGAAAATGATGCATGTATTGTTTGGTTATCGTGGTTGTTATTATTATTGTGGTGGTGGTGGTTGTGATTATTGTGGGTGTGGTGGTTGTTGTGTTTGTGGTTGTTGTTGTTGTTGTAGAGACAAGGCATGCCTTGTCTCTACGGTATAACAACAACCACGGGTATAACAACCACC
>CBDUSJ010000156.1:0-6289 GCA_965369845.1 uncultured bacterium
GCTGATTATTATTCGGTATTGCCGGTGTGTAAATTATGAGTGTATTTTCTGTATCCCTGAACAAGTCGGGTATTTCACCGGGAACATCATCGTAAAAAATATTTAAACCTTCATCTTTTAGTTCTTTTGTCAAATCAGTTGAAACCCTGTCGTATCCGGCCACATTTTTCCCTTTAAGCAGGAAATACCTGCCAAGGGCGCTAACCCCAATTCCACCTGCTCCTAATAGAAAAATATTATTAAAATTATCGAGTTCCATTTATATCAGTTTAAAAATTTCATCCGCAATAAGCGCTGCGGAATTTTTCACAGCCAATTTTTTAATGTTTTCAGATAACAGTTTTTGTTTCTCCCGGTCGTTCTCCAGTTCAACAACCACATCACCGATACGGTTAACAGCATCAGCATTTTTAATCAGCAAAGCAGCATTTTTTTCAACAAGCGCCATTGCATTTTTAGTTTGATGATCTTCTGCCGCCCATGGCAAGGGCACAAAAATAACAGGTTTTCCAATAATGCAAAGTTCGGAAATTGCAATCGCCCCGGCTCTTGACACAACAATATCCGAAGCTGCATAAGCATAATCCATTTTTGTAATAAAATCAACAACTTTGATACAGGATTGCAAATTTTCCGGAACCATGTTTTTAACCGTTTCTTTTGCCTGTTCAAAATAATATTTACCGGTTTGCCATATCAACTGCAAGTCATTCCCTATCAACACAGTTAAGTTGGCTTCAATACTTTTATTTATAGAAACAGCGCCCTGGCTTCCGCCAACAATCAGGAGATTTTGTTTCCGTGTCTCAAGCCCGAAATATTCGAGAGCAAGGCCACGCTTACCTTCTGTTTCGATAACATTTTGCCGCACAGGATTACCGGTTTTCACAATTTTTTCGTTTGGAAAATATTTTTCCATCCCATCATAAGCTACACATATTGTGGCTGCATTTTTTGCAAGCAATTTATTTGTTATCCCGGGATATGAATTTTGTTCCTGCAAAAGAACAGGTATATTATTTTTTATAGCCCTCCTAAGTGTAGGGCCGCTGGCATAGCCGCCGACACCAACGGTAACATCAGGCTTAAAACTTTTTATTATTTTATCAGCTTTTTTAAGGCTGCAAATCACCTTTACAGGAAACAAAAGATTTTTCAGGCTAAGACTACGTTGCAAACCACTGATCCACAAACCTTCGATACGGTAGCCGGCGGCAGGAACTTTTTCCATTTCCATTCTGCCCTTTGCGCCGACAAAAAGTATTTCAATATCGCTATTAAGCAATTTCAGCGCATCGGCGATTGCAATTGCCGGATAAACATGGCCGCCTGTGCCGCCACCGGAAATCAGTATTTTAGTTTTACACTTTTGCATATATTTTCTTTCCGTGTTCCTGTTCTTGTTTATTTACACTTTTACTCACACTCAAAATTATGCCAATTCCGATACAGGAGAACCAGAATGAAGTGCCTCCCATCGAAATAAATGGCAGGGTCTGTCCGGTAACAGGCAACAGGTTTACAGCCACACCCATGTTGATCATTGCCTGAACAACCATCATCAGGCTTATTCCTATCACCAGATACGCCCCGAATTTTTTACTTTGTCTTGCAATTCTAATCGACCTGAACAACAATGTCAGAAACAACAGCATAATTACTGTTCCGCCGGCAAGCCCGTACTCTTCGATAATAATTGCATAAACAAAATCGGAATAGGGATGTGGCACAAAAAACTTTTGAGTGCTGTTTCCCGGCATCTTGCCCAGTAAACCTCCGGAAGCAACAGCAATTTTTGCATGAAAAACCTGTTGATGTTCTTCCTCACCTGGCTGGAAAAACGTTAAAATCCTGCTTTTCCAGGTTCCAACTCTCTTAAGTAATGTATGTGAATTTGGATTATCCGGTTCAGGATCTGGATAATAATGTGAAACAATAAATAAAATTGAAATAATTGCTATTCCTATCAAACATAAATATGCGATGTATTTTATGGGAACCTGCGCGAAAAACAATAAACATAAACAAACTAAAAAAATACTTACCGATGTTGAAAGATCTTCCGGTAATATTAAGCCGCATACAAGAAGTATTGGAATAACAATCGGTATAAATGCGCCTTTAAGGCTTTTTATTTTCTCCTTATTAACTACCAAAAACCGAGCGATAAACATTATAATTGCAAGCTTTGCAAAATCAGATGTTTGAAAGGTTAAACCTGTTCCGGGAATTTTGAGATACCTTTTTGCATAATTAATTTCAGGGCCAAAAAGCATGGTCATTACAAGTAAAATAATTGCTAACACTAAAAAAACATGAACGATTTTTTCAAATTTCACATAATTGATCAAATGTATGAAATACATCAAAGCAAACCCACAAATGATAATAACGAATTGTTTGAAAAGATAATACTCTGTGTTACCATCCTGTTTGAGATAGGCAAGTAATCCGGTTGAACTGTAAACTGCCAGCAACGACAGTATCGACAGCAGGATGGCTATGGTCCAAATCACTTTGTCGCCTTTAATTTTGTCTGTAATCATGGTTTTTAATTTTTAATTAAAGATTTATAACTGCTTTTTTAAATTGGTTTCCACGGTCTTCATAATTTTCAAACAGGTCGAAGCTGGCACATGCTGGGGATAACAAAACCGTATCGCCTTTACAACCCAAACTATAGGCTTCTTTCACAGCTTCATCGGCGCTATTAACATCAATAATTGTTGCAACATGGTCTTTGAATGCCTTATGAATTTTACGATTATCAATACTCAAACAAATAATTGCTTTAACTTTAGACCTCACAAGATAAACAAGGGAAGAATAATCGTTCCCCTTATCCTGGCCGCCGGCGATCCAAATAACCGGTTTATTGACGGTTTCGAGACCATACCAGGTTGAATTTACATTAGTGGCTTTTGAATCGTTGATAAATTCAACTCCACGAACACTTGCAACAAACTCGAGCCTGTGTTCTGCATTCTGAAAATTTAAAAGGCTCAGTTTAATATCCTCTCTTCGTATATCAACAAGCCTGCTTGCAATTGCACCTGCCATAGAGTTATAAACGTTATGACTGCCTTTTAAAGCTAAATCCTGTAAAACAATATTCATTTTTCCAGTATTTGTTGTTATGTTTATTTTGCTTCTTAAATAATTATCAATGTCTGTTTCTAAAAAAGCTCCGTTTCCCTGAATTTTTTCTTTAATGGAGAAAGGATAAAGTTCCTGACTAAAGCTGTGATTCTTTATCCTGCCTGCAATTACCGGGTCGTCCTGACAGTAAATAAATGCATCGTCCACTGTTTGATTCCTGATAATCCGGAATTTCGAATCGGAATATTTGCCAAAATCATTATCATACCTGTCGAGATGATCCGGTGTAATATTTAGCAAGACTGCAATATCAGCCTTGAAATCAAACATCCCATCCAACTGAAAACTACTGAGCTCCAAAACATAATAATCGAAATTGTTTTCAGCTACCTGCCATGCGAAACTTTTTCCTACATTTCCACCAAGCCCGACATTAAGGCCTGCATTTTTTAAAATATGCCAGGTCAATAATGTTGTAGTGGTTTTTCCGTTGCTTCCAGTAATACATATTTTCTTTGCATCGGTAAACCTTCCGCCAAATTCTATCTCCGAAATAATCGCGATGCTTTCTTTTCTTGCGGAAACCACAACAGGCGCCCAATCCGGTATTCCTGGACTTTTAATAATTTCACCTACCGAAAGGAGCAACTTTTCAGTATGTTTTCCTTCCTCAAATTCTATATCAGACTTTAAAAGAACTTTTTTATATTTATCCTTAATTTTTCCCGAATCGGATAAAAACACATCGTATCCATTCTTTTTTGCAAGAACTGCCGCACCAACTCCACTCTCTCCGGCTCCAAGAACAACTATCCGTTTTCCCAATTTTTTTCCTCCGGTATTTCAAATTTTACCTTATCTTTAATGTAATAACCGTTATCACTGCCAATATAATTCCAACAATAAAAAACCTTAAAACAATTTTAGGTTCGGAATATCCTTTAATCTGATAATGATGATGCAGCGGTGCCATTTTAAATATTCTCCTGCCTGCGCCAAATTTTATCCGGGTATATTTGAAAAAGCATACCTGCAAAAGCACCGAAATACTTTCGGCGAGAAATACTCCACAAAGAATGGGTATCAACAATTCCTTACGAAGCATAATAGCAAAAACAGCGATTATCCCTCCGAGCGACAGCGAGCCTGTATCGCCCATAAATACCTGGGCAGGATACGAATTATACCATAAAAAGCCAATACATGCCCCAACAAAGGCGCTAATGTAAACAACAAGTTCCCCAATGTCGGGGATATACATTATATTAAGATAATCAGCGAAAAAGATATTACCCGAAACCCAAGCCAGTATTGCAAGAGTAGAACCGATAATTGCCGATGTTCCGGTAGCAAGGCCATCCATTCCATCCGTCAGGTTTGCCCCGTTTGATACTGCGACGATTATAAGTATTACCACCGGTACAAATATAAGAAATGTCCATTTTTGATAGCCTTCACCCAGCCAGCTAACGAAAACCGAGTAATCGAGTTCATTATTCTTAAAAAACGGAATCGTTGATTTTGTAGATTTAACAGCTTCATCTGAAAACAAATTCTGTATTTCTTTTAATCTTTCCTGGCCAACAACTTCATTTGATTCAATAAATATTCTGTCCGGCGCTTTTTCCCTGACAACAATATTTTGATTAAAATACATCATCAACCCAACAAATAACCCAAGTCCAACTTGTCCGAAAATTTTAAATTTTCCGGCAAGACCTTTCTTTTCATTTTTAAAAACTTTTATATAATCGTCGATAAAACCGATAATTCCGAGCCAGATAGTAGAGATGAGAATTATGATAATATAAATATTGTGGAGCTTGGCAAAAAGTAAAACGGGAATAAAAATTGCCATCAGGATTATCAAACCTCCCATTGTCGGTGTACCTTGTTTTTCTATTTGCCCTTTCAGTCCAAGGTCTCTGATTGTTTCTCCAACCTGTTTCCTTTTCAGGAAATTTATTAGTTTTTTTCCGAAAAGCAAAGAAATTATCAGCGAAGTAATTACAGCCATCCCCGCTCTAAAGGAAATATACTGGAACATTCCTGCGCCAGGCAAATCAAATACACGATCGAGATATTCAAAAAGATAATAAAACATTTTTATAAAAATTCATTTAAAATTTCCTTGTCATCAAAATGATTTCTTACTTCGTTTATTTCCTGGTATGTTTCGTGGCCTTTGCCGGCGACAAGTATGATATCGCCGGAATTTGCAAATGAGCATGCTGCTTTTATTGCTTCTCGCCTATTGGTAATTCTGATAACATTTTTTTTCTGCACAGGAACAAGGCCATTTTCCATATCATCCAAAATTTTTTCGGGATCTTCCGATCTTGGATTATCGGAAGTAAGGATAACCTTATTGCTTAACGTACATGCGATTCGGGCCAGCAAGGGGCGTTTCTGTTTATCGCGGTCGCCTCCGGCGCCTATTAAAGTTATTAGTTGTTCGTTTCCCTTTTTTAAAAAAACTATAGTCTGGAGAACATTCTTTAACGCATCAGGTGTATGGGCATAATCAACTATTGCGATAACCCCGCTTTTTGAAGAAACGATTTGAAACCTTCCCTCAACCGGTTTTAATTTGCTAAGCGCAAGCAACACTTTATCTTCATCCTGACCGTCTAAAATGGCGATAGCGAATGTTGCAAGCAGATTATATGCATTAAACTTGCCTGTCAGCTTGCAATAAACATTTTTTTTATCTATTCTTAACTCCATCCCTTCAAAGCCGTACTCTAAAATTTTTGCCCTGAAATTGGACAAACTTTTTAAACCATAAGTTTTTTTAACAGCGCTTGTGTTTTGTATCATGATTTTTCCATTTCTGTCATCAGCATTTACAAGCGCAAAAGAATCCTGATTTAATGTGTCAAAAAATTTCTTTTTTACTTCGATGTACTTCTCAAATGTCAGGTGATAATCAAGATGGTCGTGGCTAATATTAGTAAAAACAGCTCCTTTGAAATTCAGGCCGGCAATACGGTTCTGATCAATAGCATGTGAACTTACTTCCATAAAACAATACTCACATCCATGCTCCACCATTTCTGCAAGCAATGAATTAATCTGAACAGCGTCGGCTGTAGTATGTGTTGATTTTATTTTAATATCATCGATACGATTGCCGATAGTTGACAACATTCCAACTTTAAATCCAAGATGACGGAATAACTGATAGAGG
>CBDUSJ010000157.1:0-6257 GCA_965369845.1 uncultured bacterium
CCATACGGGCTAACTTCGTGTCGCAGGTTTCCCATACGGGCTAACTTCGTGTCGCTGGTTTCCCATACGGGCTAACTTCGTGTCGCTGGTTACTGATTACTGGTTTAAGATTTCAGACTGCCAACGACTGAAAGGAGTCCGTATGGACTGCCGACTGCCAACTGCCGACTACTGCCGACTTTCTTATCAATTATCCCCCAAGATTAATATGTCTTGGTCATTGTTTCAGGAATACAAATAATAAAATTAGCCTGATTCAAATATTCTTCATCCAGGTTTTCGATGTCAGCCTGTTCAACGGAGGATATTGTTAAAATTATAAGTTCAGGAAATGTTTTTTTCAGGTACCAGGAAATACCCTCAAAATTGTTTGAATGATATGTCCCGTTGAAATGAAGAAATACTTTTCCCGGCTGCAGGTTTTCAGTAATAAAGTAGGCCATTGTTGCATCTTTAGAAGCCTGTGCTTTTGGCAGATTTTCATTAGTATGTCCCTTTCCTTTTCCCATACCGCCCATCATGCTCATCATTGCTTTATAACCCGGCAGTTCGGGATCATAGCCAAAAGGAAGAGGGGCGATGAATTTTTTTGCTTCATCGTCAAGATCATTTAAACCGTCAAATCCTTTCTTATGAACGATAGCTGCGTAACGCCTCGGAATATTGTTTGCGACAAATATCAGCTCATTTTCTTTAGCAAACTCAATTAGCGGTTTATAATCGGTTTTATAATTATTCCAGAGTTTTGCTTCGTTTTCAAAATTCTTTTGACTGATCTTTCCGCTTACATATTCATCAAGGATAAGCTGGTTGTCTGCTTCAAACATTTCAGCGCCTAAAATAAGGTCTTTATTTTTTAAATTGTAAATATCCTTTGTCAGTTCAAGCTGAAGCCAGTGACAAACGGGGTTGTTGTGTAATTCGCCAAAAAGAATTACGTCAGCATTTTCTGCGGCTTTAAGTAATTTTTTGTATTTTACTTGTTTTCCGTTTGAATCGAAAAGCCTGTATGCCGGTTTATCTGAATTAAAACCTG
Organism: uncultured bacterium; assembly: GCA_965369845.1. GTDB lineage: Bacteria > Bacteroidota > Bacteroidia > Bacteroidales > 4484-276 > CBDUSJ01. Next base: position 1,037 of record CBDUSJ010000157.1, read on the forward strand.
TAATCAGGATAAAAGCAAGCAAAATTGATAGTAATTTGAAATGTTTCATTTTAATTATTTTTAATTATTTTTTTAGTTCCTCAGCCCTAAACATTAATGGCAACAATTGATTTATTCCTTCAGAAATCCATACCTTGCCTTTTCCGTTTCCCATTATTACTCTGATATTATCTTGTTGGCGGTTTTCAATTTCAGCCATTACCTGCCGGCAGGCGCCGCACGGAGTTACCGGTGTGTCGATAATAAAATCCCTTGCTTTTGCAGTAATAGCAATTGCTTTAACCCTGACTCCGGGATAATTTGACGAGGCATAAAAAAGCGCCACCCTCTCGGCGCATAAACCGGAAGGGTATGCAACATTCTCCTGGTTATTTCCTGTAATAATTTTTCCATTACTTAACAATACCGCAGCTCCAACTTTGTAAAGAGAATACGGAGCATAAGCATTTTCGGCTGATTTGATGGCTTGTTCCAAAAGATAACTATCTTCATTTGTTAGTTCACTTGATGAATTATATTCTTCAAATACAATGCGGTAATTTATTATTTTCATCTATGAGATATTTAATTCATATTTTCAGGCAAATCATCACCGGAAAGTATCGAACTGTAAGTGGTTTCTTCTTCAAGAATTTCGATAGCTTTTTTAATTTCCGGGTCAGTTGCCAGGCTGGCTTCCACTTTTCCCTTTTGGTAAAAATATCTTGAAACTATTTCAATTTTCAGAATTTCCTTTATCTCGTCCTTGTGTTTTTCGAGGTCAGCTTTTTTATCGTGAATCAATTTTTCTTCAAGCGCCGAAAATTCATCTTCGATATTCGACAGATAGTTTTCTTTTTCAGCAATTTCTTTAAGCTTTTTCAGTGTTTTTTCGCTTGAAGTAGTATAATCAAAATCCCGTTCATTTACATAATTTTCAAAATCCCGATAAATTTCATCGGTAATTTCAAAATCTTTAGGTGGCAGTATTTCAGGATTTTCACGATTAAATTTATTAGCATAATCGAATATAATAAATTTAGTAAAAAGAGCAAATGCTATCGGACTGAATTTTTCCTGTTCGATATAAATATCAGGCTCGATTCCACCTCCATCATAAACCTTTCTACCATTTTTTGTTTCAAATTCCGAAATCAGGGAATCCGGAATTTTTTGGGCATATCCGTCATCGTCTTTGTGTGAATAATCGATTGCCTGAATACAGCGGCCGCTTGGGATATAGTATTTTGCGACGGTAACTTTTACTTTGGAGTTGTAACTCAGTGGCAACACATTCTGAACAAGTCCTTTGCCATAAGTTCTTTGTCCCAAAATAACGCCTCTGTCCATGTCCTGCATTGCTCCGGAAACTATTTCAGATGCCGATGCACTTCTCTTATCGACAAGAAAAACAAGCGGAATTTCGGTGTCAACAGGTTTTGTGGTTGTGTAGTATGATTTATTCCGTTGGCTGACTTTCCCTTTGGTGTTTACAACAAGTTCTCCTTTTTCTTCAAAAATATTGACTATATTTACTGCCTCGTTCAGCAAACCTCCTCCATTACCCCGAAGATCAATAACAAGGCCTTTCATCTCATTATTTTCTTTCAGATCGAGAAAAGCATTTTTTACTTGTCTGCCTGCATTTGGTGTAAAACCGGATAGTTTTATATAACCTATGTGATCGTTCAGCATACCATAATAAGGGATATTATCTATTTTTATATTTTCTCTTTGCAATTTTATAATAAAAGAATCAGGAGTACCTTCTCTTTCAATAACCATTTCTATTGTAGTGCCTGGTTCACCTTTGAGGATTTTACTCATATCATCCGTCGATTTACCTTTTACCGATTTGCCATCAACCTTAAGAATTTTATCGCCTGCTTTAAGTCCGCTTTTATGCGCCGGAAAACCTTCATAAGGTTCGGATATTACAACATAATCTCCCTGCCGGTGTATCAAAGCGCCAATTCCACCATACTGGCCTGTTGTCAACATTTTATAGTCTTCGATCTGTGATTCGGGGATATAATTTGTAAACGGGTCGAGTGTTTCAAGCATAGCATCGATCCCTGTTTTCATTAAATCACCCGGGTTGATCTCGTCAACATAATTCAAGTCGAGTTGTTTATAAAGCTCAACAAAAATATCAAGGTTTTTTGCCACCTCAAAATCGTTGTTTTTCCCCTGAGCTGATGCAGTTATTTGTATTAAAACTGATAACAGAATAAATAATGAAACAATAACTGATTTTTTAATCTTACAAATATTTTTTTTCATCTCTTTTAAATTTAACAATTAACGTATAACTTAAACAATCACAGTTTATATAGCTGATTAGAATTTTAGATTTAAGAATTTAGATTTTAGAATTAAGAATTAAGAATTAAGAATTAAGATTTAAGAATTTCTAATTTCTAATTTCCTAATCCCCAATTTCCATAACTAAACGATTCAATGCTGAGATTATTTTTTGTTCTATATTGTTGTATTCAGGTAATTCTTTAGCTGTGTAGATAAATCCAAATATCATTGTTTTTTTTCTTTTAGTTAGTTTTTCATAAAAATCGGCTTTATTTTTTCTGTATGCTTCCCTGATTCGTCGTTTGATGAGATTCCGCCGAACAGCCCTTTTAAAATTTCGTTTCGGTATTGTAATAATAACCTGAGCCGGATAAACAGGAACAGATACCTCATTTTTTTTTATTTCAATAAAGATGATCTTAAAGGGATAATGAAAAAAGAATTTCCCTTCATTAAATAATTTTGCGATGAGTTTTTTACTCCGCAGTCTTTCTTCTCTTTTGAATGTTTGTCGTGTGAACATATAAAAAATGTTCTGGCAAAATAAGTCCAAAACATTTTAAAGTAATAATTTATAAGTTAAAAATTGTTAAAGCAAAATTACGTCTGAATTAAAAAACTTTTTGCCTGTTTTTTTTCATCATCTTTTCAAGGAACTTATCAAGCGCCATTGCCATTGAAGGGGCTGTTTTTGTCGGGGCATTAAGGTTGAGTTTTAGCCCTGCATCTTTAACAGCTTTGGCAGTAGTTGGCCCGAATACGCCGATAAGAGTTTCCCCTTGTTTATAATCCGGGAAATTTTTCAGAAGTGATCTAACCCCCGAAGGACTGAAAAATATCAGCATATCGTAATTATTAATTTTAAGGTGTGAAAGATCGCTTGCCAGTGTCCGGTAGATTATTGCTTTTGTGTAGTTGATTTTGTAGTTGTCGAGTAGGCGCGTAAGATTTTGTTTATGGATGTCGGAACACGGTAATAGGAATTTTTCCTCCGAATGTTTACTTAAAATTTCCAGAAGGTCCACAAAATTTTGTCTGCCGTGAAAGATTTTCCTTTTCCGGTACTGGACGTATTTCTGAAGGTAAAATGAGGTTGATTCGGAAATGCTGAAATATTTCATCGAATCTGGCACCTCGACACGCATTTCCTTGCACATCCTGAAAAAATGGTCAACAGCGTTGCGGCTGGTTAAAATAACGGCTGAGTGATTTAATATCGAAACTCTGTCTTTACGAAAAATTCTGGCCGGAATACTTTCAATTTTGATAAACTTCTGAAAATCGATATTCAGATTATACTTTTTTGCTAATTCACTGTAAGGTGACTTTACCTGTCCGGCTGGTTTTGGTTGTGATACAAGTATATTATCAATCATTAATTAAAAATTTTATAGTATTTTATTTTTAATTTTTTTAAATAATATTAAAATAGATGCCTCTGTATGATTATTATTTTAATAACGACAATAAGCGGTAAAATTTCGAGGGTGCAAAAGTATAAAAAAATTTGATATCCGGAAAATTTTCTGTTTTTCATTGGTATTAATGTTGCTCTGATTAATTTGAAAACAGATAGTAAAATAAATATACAAAAAGCAATTATTAATATAAAAGCGCTTGCCGAATAAACTGAAATAAGTAGAAACGGCAATATCAACATACCGGCCAAAGCATTAAAAATGAAAGTATTCCCAAGGTATTCATCGGTAAAGTTTCTGGTATTAAATATAAAACCGGTAATTTTGATTATTAAATATTTTAAATAAACGAATCCGTAAGTTCCAATCAGGATTTTTAAATAAAAATGTATTTCGTTTATTTCTGCCCCTGAAGGTGATAAGATTTTTGATCGTAATATCAGAAAGATAAGTACGGAAAACGACAGGATAGTGAGAAGAAAAAGAGGGAATCTGATTTTGGTGATAAAAAGAAATCCGTCTCTTTGCATTTGATTAAATAATGGTTGGGCTAAAATTGCCCTGATAATGTTTCTAAAAAATTTTTTTTGATAGAATCTGAAAAATGTAATCAGAATAAAACATAATAAAATAATACCTACCAACCAGTCATACGTATTTCTTTTTAATAAAAGCGGTTCGATAACTGATGGCCCGTTGCCAGGGATAGTTAAAAAAGTTTTAGTTGCCGTATTTGATAAGTTTGAATAAGATGAACTGTCGGCAAATCTTTCGCTGGTTTCGATTGACCGGAAAAAACTGTCTGTATCAGAAAAGATATTTTCTGTAATAACCGAATCGGTGCCGGCAGTAGAGATAAAATTATTTGTCGTCATAAAATATCGGCAAAATTAATTATATTTTAGGTTTCTTAAAAGTTTATATTTTTGGGCAAGAATTAAAAATAGTATAAATTTAATCTTTTCAAATATGTTCAATATGGTTTTGTTTGGTCCTCCGGGATCGGGAAAAGGCACTCAATCCGCAAAAGTTGCCGAAAAATATGGTCTGGCTCACATTTCAACCGGTGATATTTTCAGACGTGAAATAAGTGAAAAAACTGAGCTTGGCCTAAAAATGAAAAATTTAATAGAAAACGGGCAATTAGTTCCGGACGATTTTCTGATAGAGATTTTAGAAAATGCAATGGCAAAATACAAAAATGTAAATGGTTTTGTTTTTGATGGGTTCCCTCGTACCATTCGCCAGGCAGAGGATTTCGACTTGCTGATGAAAAAAAATGATGATTCGGTTTCGCTTGTTGTTGCTCTTGATGTGAATGACGAAGAAATAATTTCGCGGCTTTTGAAAAGAGCAATTGAGGAAGGAAGAACCGATGACACGGAAGAAGTGATTAAAAATCGTCTTGATGTTTATAATAATCAAACCAGCCCGTTGATAGAATTATATAAAAAGCAAAACAAGTTTGAATCGGTTTACGGAATAGGGTCGATTGAGGAAATATTTGATAAAATATG
>CBDUSJ010000158.1:0-6243 GCA_965369845.1 uncultured bacterium
AACGAAAAGAAAAATGTGAAAATATAAGGAAAAAAAACAGTGAGGGGGATGATTAATAAAACTATGATGGATGGTGCTGCAGGGCTGGTGGCATTCTTTGAAAGGCATTATGATTTTTTGGGCTTGCAGTTCCGGTATTGCATTTCACTTTTTATTTGTCAATTATTTCGTTATAATCAATTCTGATATTCATTTTTTGAGTAACCAATTCCCTCACATTTTTAGTTATCACTATTGCTTTTTCAACTTTCTTATTAGAAAGATAAATAGTCTCATTGGGATACCTGATTTCTATTGCATATCCTTGCAATTCAGAAACAGTATCGTAATAATTTTCAAAATCGGAATCTTTTTGAGTTATCAAATCTAGCAGGTAAATCAAATCGTGTGAAAATCTAAATACTGTGGATTGATAAATCAAGTAAGCTTTTAAATATTTCTCCACTGCTTGCTGGCAATGAAAAGTAATAGTATCAAGGTACTCAGGTATATACAAATAAGTAATTTTTGCAGTCCCCAAATCATGGTCTCCTTTAATGATCCATTGTTTTATTTCGTCAACTTTTTCGCTCATATAAAATTTTTCCATTATTTAATACTTCATATACGAAACTGAATCTGTTTTCTTTAGATTCTTCAATCTCTTTTGGTGTATAAACAATCAAGTCAATAGGAATCATTGAACCATATAGCATTTTTCTAACATGTACTGTTCTTTGTGGTCTTGGTAAATTGGTCTCTTTAATCACGAATAAATCCAAGTCACTGTTTTCATTTGGATTTCCAGTTGCATACGAACCAAAAAGAATAATCTTATCAGGATTGTATCCGGAAGTAATCTTATTAACTATTTCTAATATTTTATCCTTTTCAATCATTTCATTTTTTTGCTGTTATGTAAAATTTTAATTCTCTGACAGTGTTGTTCTATTGGCTTGGCGAGAACGTAATAGTGTTTTATTAATAGCCCTACAAAAGTAATGAAAGAAACTGAAACGAAAAGAAAAAATGCGAAAACATTATCTGAAAATTGTAACCGAACCTTTCAGAGTGCGTTTGGTTGGGCCTATTAGTGTGATTTCATAAACATCACAAACGTAAAAATATACACCGTCAGGACAGTCATTATTACTGAATTTATTTTTTCCGTCCCAGTTGATGTCGGGATCGTTAGTTTTAAAAACAAGTTTCCCCCATCTGTTAAAAATTTTCATATCAACTTTTTCTACTGAAGTGTAAGGAAAAGGTACAAATTTTTCGTTCCATTCATCATTGTTTGGAGTAAAAACATTTGGAAGGCTGTATGTTGAACAACTGTCGATACTTACACAAACAACATTGCTATACTCACTCTGGTTTCCAACCGAATCGATTGCAGTAACCGAATAACAGCCGGCAATGGTTGTAAGATTGCTGTGAATATAAGTTGTAACCTGGGCATCGGTAACCGAATCGAACAAAATAAGGTCTTCAAATTCGTAGGGAGAGAAATAAATAAAATATTTTGCAATATCTTCAGGGCAGGGAAAACCGGGATTTATCCATGTGAGTATGTTTTCTATCTTTTCACAATCGGTTTTTACACTTAAAACCGGAGGACACGGAGGAACATTATCCACGGGAATTCCCGAATTGATCTGCGAAAGGTTGATGATAGGATTTACTAAACCGGGGGCCGTGTAATTACCGGCGCTCCTGATAAAGTAAGTGTATTCCTTTCCGTTAACAAGGTTTGTGTCGTTGAAGGATGGTTCGTTACAAAAACCTATTGAATCGAAAACTGTTGTTTCCGGATTGTAACGGAAAACATCATATCTGTAATTATTCCATGGAACATTGATGTTACATGTAAGTATCAAAGTGTTATCCGTGGGGTCGATATTTAAAAACATCGAACTTGCTTTTTGTGTCGATCCGATATAATATCTGTTTTGGGGTTCAACATTATAAAGGTCTGTTTTATAATAATAAAATTTATTTTTTGTGTTCAGATAATAATCAAAATAGGTGGTGTCGTTCAGGCTGTTTAATGAGTCAATAACAACAAAGCCTGACCCGGAAGCATTATCCGACCGGTTTATAAGATATTTGAATGGCCCCGGAAATAAAATTGTATCAATTTCCGTTGGCTTCGACCATGCGATATAAACCTTGCCGTTATTTATGTCTGTTTCTTCCACACTGATATTTGTAATAATCGGAAGGTCTTTTTTCAGGGTGGCGCAAATTTCTTCCGAAGCATAGCTTTTATCCCCGTCAGGGAAAATCCCGACTATCATATAACAATAATCATTTCCGTGAACAAGTCCGTTTCCATTATTGTTATCAATAAAAGTGGTGTCATTAATACCTTCATTTGTTTCTATCATAAGATAACCGGTGTATTCGGGCACGCCGGTTTCGCAGTGGCCGGGAATAAATCCGTAAAAACCGTTCCGTCTGTATATTTCATATCCGATAGCTTTGTTACATTTTACTTTATTCCAGCTAAGATGAATTGAATTTCCCACCGGTGTTGCGCTCAGATTTTTCGGGGCAGGACTGACAACTTTTATATTTACAGTTTTAATATCTGCAAGTTGCGGTATCCTAAACGTATCTTTAGCTAAAAAAACTACTTGGTAAGGTTGCAACTGGATATGGTCGTATATTGTCGGCCATGTGAAAGTTGAAGTTACGTAACCCTGTCCAAATGCAGGAGGAAAAATTGCGGGACTATTTTCAAGTATAAAAGGGCCTCCAATGGCGCGAAGAGTTAGTTCGTCATTATCGGGATCGGTTGCAGATACATCAAAACTAAGTGTGGTTCCGGCTTCAATACAGGTGTCGGTAAGATGGCCTATTACCGGCGGGTAGTGGTCGCAGGCAATTATAGTTATCTGCATATCACGGGTAACATAACTTATCCTGATCCCAAAGCGCCATTCTTCTATCAAAAATGCAAAGTTGTATTCTCCCTGTAAAACCGGTTTATCCCATAAAACTGTTCCGTTTATCTGATCAATGGTGAAAGTTGCCGGAACAGACGGATCTACCATATTTGGAAGAATATAGCCCGGAATTGGCAGGCCGAACGCTCCACGACAATCTACAAGTTTATATGAAATACTGTCTCCATCCACATCGAATGCACCAGGATTATGAATAAATAAATTGTTCACACATCCGTTATCAACGGGTGGGACAAGAAGCTCTACAGAATTATTCGGGCCAAGGAAAGGATTTATTACCAACTCGGTTTGAATATAAAACGGGACATTTACTGAGTTGGGAATATTCAGCACACCATAATTTCTGTTAGGGTCTTCAAGCGAAATGATGTAAGTTCCGGGTCCGGGAAAAGTATGTTCTGCACCGCCGTAAACATTTCGTTTTATATTATTCGGGTAGAAAACATAATCGGTTCTTGGAACAATGCTTGATGTTCCATCTCCCCAGTTAAGCTCAAGTTCGGGCCTGTCGGCAAGGCTTGGCGTGTATGTGTAGGTAACAATAGTAAAGACATACGTTAATTCCGAAATAGCCTTGTAGGTAATTTCTCCTGCGCGCTCATGAGTTGAATAAGCCCAAAAATACGTCGTTAAAAAAACTAAAAGTAATATGTATTTTTTCATTAAATTCCTGATATCGCCTATAAAAAATTAAGTTTCAAAAGTAGTTAAATTAGATTGATAATCTTGAACAAAAAATATAAATAACGATATTTTTTCAACATTTAATACATCAAAATATTCACCAAAGATAAATAATGTATAATTTTGTTAGCCTTTGCAAAAATATATATGAAATATGTTAACTGAAAACGAACGGAAAGAAATAGCAAAAAAATACAAAAACCTGTTAAGGGTATGGAAAAACCGTTCAGAAAAAAAAGATATCAGAATAGTGAGGAAAGCGCTTGATGTAGCACTCGATGCACATAAAGATATGCGGCGCTTATCGGGAGAACCGTATATTTATCATCCGCTTGAAGTTGCAAGAATTTGCGCTAAAGAAATGAATCTTGGAACTGTTTCGATAATTAGTGCTTTGCTGCACGACGTTGTTGAGGATACCAGATATACCATCGAAGATATTGAGGATCTGTTTTCGCCTGAAGTTGCTACAATAGTAGATGGGTTGACAAAAATTAAAGAAATATTTGATGAATCAACTCAATCGATCCAGACCGAATACTTCAAAAAAATTATAATTGCTTTTTCACATGATGCCCGGATTATTTTAATAAAAATTGCCGACAGGCTGCATAATATGCAAACCTTACAATATATGGAGCGGCAGAAACAATTAAAAATTTCTTCGGAAACGCTCATGCTTTTTGCCCCTCTTGCATACCGAATGAGTCTTTATAATATAAAAACAGAGCTTGAAAATCTTTCTTTACAATATACTAATCCGCAAATTTACCAGCATATTCAACAGCAATTGCAGGAAACCGAAAGCGACAGAAAGAGGTTTATCAGGAAATTCATCTATCCTATAAAAAATGTTCTGATTAAGCACGATATTCCTAACGAAATTCAGATAAGAACAAAATCGGTTTATTCCATTTGGCAAAAAATGGAGAAAAAAAATATTCCTTTTGATGATGTGTACGATGTTTTTGCCGTTCGGATAATTATAGAATCAGATCTTGAAAATGAAATAGTAGATTGCTGGAAAGTGTTCTCTTTAATTATCGGCATTTATAAACCAAGGCACGATCGTATCCGCGACTGGATAACCATTCCGAAAGCCAATGGATATGAAGCTCTTCACTTTACTGTTATGAGCCACGAAGGAAAATGGGTCGAAATTCAGATAAGAACCAAGAGGATGCATGAATTGGCTGAAGAGGGTTATGCCTCTCATCAGTATTATAAAAAAATGCCAAAAGAAGAAAGATCGGTTGAAAAATGGCTTAAAAAAATTCGTGAAGTGCTTCAAAATGCCGAGTCAAATGCTGTCAATTTTGTAGATGATTTTAAACTTGACTTGTATTTTGATGAGATTTATACATTTACACCGAAAGGGAAAATTATTAAACTACCGATTGGCGCCACGGCGCTTGATTTTGCTTATGCCATTCATACGGAAGTTGGCAGTCATAGTATTGCAGCAAAAGTTAATCTTACTCTGATGCCGCTTAATCATAAACTCAAAAGTGGCGACCAGGTAGAAATTATCACATCAAAAATTCAGAAACCAAATGAAGAATGGCTAAAATTTGTTATTACTGCCAGGGCCAGAAACTTTATTAATGAAACGCTGAAATCAGAAAAGAGAAAATACTATAAGGAAGGAAGAAAAAAACTACAGTCATATTTTAAAGAACTTGGAATAGAATTTAATACGCAGAATATTGAAAAATTCAAAAAGTGTAACCACATTTCAAATGCAACTGAACTTTATTATCTTGTCGCTATTGGAAGAATCGGATTAAAAGATGTGAAAAACTGTAGTCAGAAAGATGATAAAAGCACATGGCTGAATATTATTAATCCGTTTTCAAAGAGCCATCCTGCCGAACCGAAATCACTCTCGGAAATTCTGACAGATAAATTAATAAATAAACCGGAGGAATTGTTGCTTGGAGAAAAAACAAAAATTGAATATAAAATAGCAAGTTGTTGTAACCCTATTCCCGGCGATGATGTTATCGGAATAATTATGCCCGATAAACCAATTATGATCCATCGTTCAAATTGTAAAATTGTAATCAACTTAATGTCAAGTTTTGGTAACATGATAGTGAAGGTGAAATGGAATAAAAAAGACCAGATATTTTTACTTTCTGGGATAGAATTTAAAGGTATTGATAAAGTAGGTTTTATATTTCAGATGACCGATATAATTTCAAATAAGTACAAGATAAGAATCCGCTCTTTTCACCTCGACAGTTCAAATGAAGTAACATCGGGTAAAATAATGCTGTATGTTCACGATACAAAAAACCTTAATAACCTGATCTCTGACCTTAAAAAGATAAAGGAAGCAAAAAAGATAACCAGGCTGAATCCGGTGTAAAGGTTATTTGTTAAAAGTTATACGAACTATTCAAAACATTCTTCAATCAATTCAGGGTATTCATCATAGATTGTTCGGCTAAAATTTATTTTGAGACGCCGGATTAAGATTTTTATGGACAACGTCCTTTCACGTATTAGCACAAAGGGTAATGTAACGAAACCCTGTGGTATGAAATTCAGATTTCCTGACGTCATAGGAAATATCAATGACACCAAGTAGTAACGAATTAAGATT
>CBDUSJ010000159.1:0-6186 GCA_965369845.1 uncultured bacterium
GTCATTATGATTTTCCTTTAAAAAACTATAAAATATTGATAATCAATTATAGGGTCAGGAAGTCTGTAATCAGTACTTAGAGTGCCTAAAGTTAAAAGTGCCTAAAGTTCATTAAATTGGATAATGAAATGTTTTATAATAAATTTTTAACAGATGAAATACTTGCTATTTTTACTTCAATTGGTAAGAAATTAAAACTTTAAATACTTTAGGCACTTTATAAAAACCAAACTTTAGGCGCTGATTTATTACAATAAAGATTTTTATTTAATCGTTTAAATAAAAATTTTTAATTCTAATGATGAGTCCGGTATAAAAACAATAAGATCTTATAAAAATGAAATTTTCATCTTGTAACCTCATCCCCTAACCCCTTCTCCTGCAAGGAGAAGGGGGATTCCCTCTCCTGCAGGAGAGGGTGAGGTCACACAGGCTTTTTAGACCGGACTCATTGATACTTTTATTACAAACGAAAAATTACTATTGATGATAAAAATTAAGCTTATAGCTCCAATATTTTTCCTTGCTGCATTTTCCTTATCGCTCGCAGTAAATGCTCAAAGTCGTAAAGCTGCCGCTGCCGATGAGGATTTTAACAACATGCGTTATTCTGTGGCTATTCCGAAATATAAAAAGGCATACTCGAAAACCAAAGGGAATAAAACAGAAAAAAACAGAATAAGTTTTCAGCTTGCGGAATGTTACCGCCTTACCAACGTAACCAAAAGAGCCGAAGCATTCTATAAAAGACTCATCAGAGCCAAATATACTCACACCGAACCGCTTGTTCTTCTCTATTATGCCGATGCTTTAAAGGCAAACGGAAAATATGATAAGGCTCTCGAACAATACCGGATTTATGCTGAAAGATTTCCTGACGATCCCATGGGGCATGTTGGCGTCCTGTCGTGTGAGCTTGCTGTTGAGTGGCAGGATCAACCAACCAATATTGAGATAAAAAAACTGAAAAGGTTAAATTCGCGTGAGGATGATTTTTCGCCTGCATACTGCGAAAAAACTGCTAATGCTATAATCTTCACTTCGTCGAGAGAAGGCTCGACAGGGAAAAAATCTGACGACTGGACAGGGAAAAATTTCACTGATCTTTTTTATACAAAACAAGATAGAAAGGGCGCATGGAGTTCTCCTGTGCTTGCCGATGAAAGCGAAGCGGTAAATACCGAAGCGAATGAAGGACAAGGTTCATTCAACGCAAATTTCAGTAACATGTACTTTACCCGTTGCGGAAAAGAAAACACTCTGATAAACGGATGCCAGATATATATTTCGGGAAAACAGGGTAGAGGTTGGGGCGAACCTGAGCTTGTCGATCTTGGCGGCGACAGCACTATGGTTTTCGGCCATCCTGCCATCAGCCCGGATGAAACCACACTGATATTTTCATCCGATAAACACGGCGGCGCCGGTGGAAAAGACCTCTGGATTACTACAAGGAAAAGTGTAGGCGGCGCTTTTTCTACTCCCAGAAACATTGGAGATAAAATTAATACTACAAGAGATGAAGTATTTCCCTTTCTTCGTGGCGATAGTGTTTTGTATTTTTCCTCAAATGGACATCCCGGACTTGGGGGGCTCGATATTTTTAAATCTGTTAAACAGGAAGACGATTCCTGGGGTGAACCGGTAAATCTTAAAATGCCGCTTAACTCAAATTATGACGATTTTGGAATTTCTTACCACCCTGACGGTTTGGATGAGGGATTCTTTTCAACAAACCGTAAAGGTGGACGTGGAGGCGATGATATTTACTATTTTATTAATCCGCCGCTTTTGTACACAATTATCGGAAAAGTGCTTGACAACCGAACTCTTCAGCCTGTTGAAGATGCTGAACTATGTCTTATTGGTTCTGATGGAACAACAATTGTTACCAGGTCGAACACTGTAGGATATTATGAGTTTACCAACGAACAAGTAAAACCGAACACCACTTATGAACTCATTGTTTCGAAAGAAGATTATTTTAATGACAAAACAATGGAAACAACGGTCGGCCTTGAGGCGAGCAAAGATTTTGAAATAAATTTTACGATACACCCAATCCCAGATGAGCCGATCATTCTTCCTGAAATATTATACGATCTTGCAAAATGGGAATTAAAACCACAATTTCAGGATTCGTTACAGGGGCTTATTGAAACACTTGATGCAAACGAAACAATTGTTGTTGAACTTGCAGCGCATACAGACACACGCGACACTGATGAACGAAACGACATACTTTCGCAAAAACGCGCCGAGTCGGTGGTTGATTATCTCATACTGCGTGGCATCGACCCTGATAGATTAGTCGCAAAAGGATATGGCGAAAGAGTTCCGAGAATTTTGAAAAATGATGTCGTAAGTAATGGATATACCTTTACGGAAGGCGCTATGCTAACTCAAGGTTACATCGATTCTCTCCCTGATGAAACAAAGGAAGCGGCACACCATCTGAACAGAAGAACCGAATTTTCCATAGTTAGTAAAGACTATATCCCAAAACCAAGAAACAGGACAATGGTAACACAACCATCAGGTGTTCAGGTTGTGGTTAATCCTGATGAACATGTCTTAAAATTCAACAGAACACCAACAGGTGAAATACAGGCTGATTGTATCGTAAACGGTTTTACGTTGAAATTTATTTATAATCACAGGGCAGTCAGGCCGGCAATATCATTGGGAAGCGCTCTAAGGCTACTGAAAGAAGGCGCCATCGACAAAGAAGATTTTGAAGGAGATCCTGAAAAAATCCTTGGTGAAGGCACAATTGCCCACAGAGCAAAATTCAGGGTTCAAAGCTTGAGAATTGCCAACATTACAATCCCGGATGTGGAAATTACGGTAGATCACCAGCTTAAAGCTCAGTTTATGCTCGGGCCTGTTACCCTTAGCGAATTCGGCGAATATGAAATTGACGAAAAGAAAAACGAGATTATTTTTAAATAATTTCAAATTTCTAAACTTGTCCGTCCATACGGATTCCTTTCAGTCATATGGATTTCCAATTTCTAATTTCTAAACTTGTCCGCCCGTATGGGTGGATGGATTTCCAATTTCATTGTACCACGAATCTCTTTCCACAGGAATTCGTCTTGCGTTTTTAATTAACATAACTAATTCGCTTGTAGTCATTGCCGGATTTTTATCGCCGGCGCCGGCAAAAGAATATATCTGTGTGGAATCATTTATAGTTCCATCAAGATCATCAACTCCAAAAGAAAGAGCTAACTGAGCCATCTGCTTGCCGATCATTGGCCAGTATGCTTTTATATGAGGGATGTTATCGAGATATATTCTTGAAACAGCATAATTTTTCATATCTTCGATAGCTGTAACTTCTTTAAGATACGATAGCTCATTGTTCTTATTCCGGAATTTCAGAGGGATGAATGAATTAAATCCGTTTGTACGATCCTGCAGTTGTCTCAGGCGGTCGAGGTGTTCAATCCTGTGGTTGTAGTTTTCAATATGCCCGTAAAGCATAGTGGCATTTGAACCAATCCCAAGCCTGTGAGCAGTTTCATGTATTTCGAGCCATTTTCTGCTAAAAGTTTTATCATCACAAATTTGCTCCCTGATATTCTCATCAAATATTTCAGCGCCCCCGCCGGGTATAGAATCCAGTCCGTTTTCTTTCAATATCTTTAATCCATCCTCAATATTAACATTAGAAATACGAAACATATAATCAAGTTCGATGGCTGAATAGGCTTTAAGATGAATTTCCGGACGAAGATCTTTAATTTTTTTCAGCAGTCCGGCATAATAGTCTAAATTACGTTTTGGATGAACGCCGCCGGTGATGTGCAACTCAATCATATCTTCCGGTGCATCAACTACTTTTTTCAGTATTTCTTCAACCGAAAGTTCCCAGGCAGTAGGACTATTTCTAAAAGAGTATGAACAAAATTTACAGTTATAAATACAAATGTTTGTTGGCTCGATGTGAAAGTTACGAATGAAAAAAGCTTTTTTACCGTGCTTTTTTTCTCTCACGAGGCTTGCGAGACTTCCTAAAAATCCTAACTCGGCCCTGTTGAAAAGAATGTTTCCTTCTTCCTGGGAAATTCTCACACCTCCGATTACTTTCTCTGCAATTACCCTGACTTCTTTTGTTGAGGATGTTGCCGACATCAAGGTTTCTATTTCTGATAATGACATTTAAAAATTAGGTTCTTTATAAAACTAAGTGGGTAAATAATATTGATACTTTTTTAATATAGAATAACGAATAACGAATAACGAATAACGAATAACGAATAATAAATAACGAAATAAAATCCAAATAATAAAATTATTAAGAGCTTGCTTTACTTCTTCATTCTTTATTCGATGTTTGTTATTTGTTATTATTGGTTTTATTTTTGTTTCCCATGAAGCCGGAAATATGAACATCTTACCTTAAAACTTTAGCAGAGTAAATTTCCCCGCCCACTTCAACCCTAAACAAATAAACTCCTGTATTGAACGAAGTAAGGTCGATAAAAGGAAGTTCTCCTTCAAAATCAATTCCGGTAACATGTATAATCTCATCGCCTAAAATATTGTAAACACTTATTTTATAATCTTTTTTATGCTGTTTTCCTAAATAAATATAAACCAAACCATTTGTAGGATTGGGATATATCTTGACTTGTTTTGCCAAATCCAAATCAGCAATTCCAACCAATGTGCCGTTAATTGCTGTCAGGCCGGTACTATCCGGATCGAGCCAGGGTTTCAGCATGGTTGTATCCGCTGTGGAATTCTGTTCCCATGAATACCAGAGTTTTCCGTAATAATCGGGTCCTGTAGGGTTTTGACAACTTGCTTCGCCGCCTGTAAGCTGGCCGACAATTCTTTTATTGTTATCAAATATCGGGCAACCCGAACTTCCACCTTCTGTAACGCCGTGGCCATTTTCGGTAGAATCCCAGACTACCAGCCAGTGAGTATTCGGAATACTGGCCCAGTTTGTCGAAATTAAAGGTTCGGTATAAGTTGAGATTTTTTTAATATCTCCTTGCGGATGATGAATTGTAACCCCATAAGGACTCGGGCTATTTTCAATATTCCATCCGTTGTAATAAGGTTCATACTCTGCAGGAACTAATTCGTTAAGCAGCATAAGAGAAAAATCAGAGCCTACGCCGGCGCCGCCACTACAGGCGACTCTTGCAGTCCCCACCATAGTATAAGAATTAAATGCCGTATCGTTTGGCGGGTTTTCACAACCAGGGCCTTCATACCTGAAATAAAAAATCCACTGGTTTAAATAATAGGGTGTGGCATTGGCGCCGCAGTGATTGGCAGTAAGAAAATAAGGCGTGCCGTTAGACCTTACATTATTTATCAGTGAACCGGTGCACCAAACCTGTGAACTGCTTGTTTTTACAATAATCCTGGCAATACCTTTTTTTTGATACTGCCAGTTTGCTCCTTCCTCACAATTTACATTTACCTCGCAATCGCCCGAGCCGCCAAAACCACTTTCTTCAAGCGTGTAACCAACAGCCCTGTAAGCATATCCAACTTCATTGATATAAAGACATGGTTTTTCGAGCGTACCAAAAGGTTCATAATATTCAAGAGTTAGCTCGTCTCCGAGGATCATTTCATTGGCAAACGACGATCTTTTTGGGTTTGTAAGAGAAGTAAAAGCGCCTATTACTTGAGTTTTTGATTTGTTGTACAAAAAAAGTTTACCGCCTTCGGGAATCAAAAATTTATCATAATAAACAATGAGAGCTTTGGCGTTTTCCGATTTTATCTTCAACCTGCAAATTCTGCCTCCATCCGGAAGGTTTGTCCATACACCGGCTTTGGGAATATCAATATCTGTTTGTAACGAAACAGCAAACCTCATAGGTATTCCATATTTGTCGGTGAACTCATCTTCTTCAAGAAGTTTACCAACATCCGGCGCAGGCAGATCAATCTTTTTCAAATTATCTTCTACAATATTATACTTAATGCTTGGAGGAGTTCCCCCATAACTGATCTGTGCAATAGACCGGTTACAAAACACCACTAAAATAATTATAGCGAAAGATGCCAGTAAAAACTTTTTTATTTTCATTTTTTGAATTTTTTATTGGTAAAAATTAATATCAGGCAAAAATATGAAAATTAATTAGAAAATATATGAAAACCGGTATTTTTCTTAGCTTCAGACTTAGCCTTCTCAATAGCCTTAGCCTT
>CBDUSJ010000160.1:0-6153 GCA_965369845.1 uncultured bacterium
TTTCATCTGTTAATAATTTATTATTAAACATTTCATTATCCATTTTAATGAACTTTAAGCGCTCTAAGTATTGATTAGTTGCAAAAAATAAATAATAACAGCTTACAAAAGTATAAATTATAGCGAAAACAAATTTATAAACCAATGATGTTTTTGTGTAACTTTTGTTTAATTATTTTACTTTGTGTAAAACTCAATCATTTTTTGGATTGCTTCTTCACATGCTACGCAAAACTGATTTCCCTTAAAAGTATTCATAAGACAGTCGTGTGCCGGCCTGTAAATACCTTTTGCAGCATATCCCCCACCTTCAAATACTCCTAATTTATTTCTGAATTTTTTAATATCAGGCGTAGGTATGGGAGTTCTTTTTTTCAAAAGGTGTTTCCACTTGCTGTCGAAATTAACAAGTGTTGTAATATTTGGTTCCCAGGGTTCTACATCAAGAGGGTAAAATTCATTGTAAGCAACTTCGGTATTATAGTATTCATCGGCAAGGCCGGCAAATCCATGACCAAATTCGTGGACGAATATTTTAGCTGCCTGTTTATTGCTGTTTACGCTAACCGAATAATAATTGTAAATTGCGCCGCCGCCGTATTTTTTATTGTTTACGAGAATATATATCTGATCGTAAGGAGCATTGGCTGCAAGGTCGCGGACACTTTTGTTGTCGGTTGTCATACAGTAACGCTCACTGTTGAAAGTGTAAAAACCTGTATTCAACAATGTTTTTTTCCAGACACTGTCGGCAGGAATATCATTCCCCGACTCTTCCGATGTGGCCAGGATACCGCGAATATTAAATTTGTCCCTGTTTTCTGAATATGGTGAAAAATTGAATAAATGATCGGCAAACTCCCTGCAATCGCTGATGAACATTCCCATTTCTTCACCGGTGTATCCTTCGGGTAAAATGACAATATCGACTTTCTTATGCGGCTCGCCGCTAATGTGAACATCAAAAGACGGATATTCCAATCTTCTATCAGGTTTTATAAAATAGTTGTCTTCATCAACAAAATACTCAAATTTCTTTTTGAATATTCCTTTGTTGTTACGGCTGAAAAATTCCACTCTGACATCATTTTTAGGAAAAGGCATAACAAGCGTTTCGCTAAAACATTTCCTGGTTTTCTTTGCATCGTCTGTTGTTTGCCACTCTCCAAACAATGTGCTATATCCTCTTGAATATATCAGTGAATCGGTGGAAACGTCATATACTTTAAAAAAATACTTCCCGTATTCAAATGTGTCGATGAGATTAATTTTTGAGCCGCCCCAGTATGGTTCGCTCAAAATTTCATCGAAAAAATATTCATCCGTTTCTTTGTCGCCTGAATGAAAATAGTCGATGCGGAGGGTTTTGTCAAAGAAATATTTATCAAACTGGGCAAATGTAGAGAATACAATTGTTAGTAGTAAAAAAAGAAAAATTAACTTTTTGAGCATACCTTGAATTGTTTACTGTTCCAATTTTTCCGCTTCTTCAGGTTCGGGAAATTTAAAAGTATAAAGAATGGTTTCAATCTGCCTGATGAGGTTGCGTTTTTGCTGCCCCGGGTTGTAAACGTATCCTTCAAGGGTTACTACCCTGTTTATTCTTTGATCCACTAATGTGTAACTAATAAAAGGACCGCCCATAAAGTCTCCTTCTAATTCCCACATACCGCGCATTTCAACTGCAAAATTCCCATTAAAATCTATCCTTTTGCTTACCGGAGGAACTATTGTTGCTGTTTTCATATATGAACCTTTTGAAGGGCCGGGAATGTATTTTCTTGTAACCGAATCGCGAATGTGTGTTATTCTTGCCGGAGCAAAAGCGACAGTATCGGTATAAGGATAAAAATAAATGATAATTCCCTGGCTGAATTTTTCGGCTTCTCTGCGTATCCAGACAAAATCCGTTGTTTTTTTAGCAGTGATAAAACTTTTAGGAATATTTAATGAAATATCAAAATCGGTAACAAGCATACCGCGTAATTTATAATCCTCAATCGAAAGAAAAGCCCCGTTGGTTCTTACTCTTTCGTTTTCATTAAAAAGTTCGATAATTGCCTCTTTGTTTTTATCAAAAACATCAAAGAAGGATTCCTTATCAGAAGCAGTGATCTTGACTACTCTCTGGGGTTTTGCCCAAAGGTTTTTCTTGGTTTCAAGAAGTGGCTCTTTAAAATCTTTGTTAATATCTACAATAAAAAGATTGTGATGGGTTTGGAACATTTTTGAAAAATTCTTTTCAGGAATAAAAGCCATTGTGTATTTAGGTTCGGGCTGTGGCAAACCTTCGAGACAATCTCCGAAAAATTCCTTTACGGTTTTTCCTATCCGGCCGTTCCAGTCGGTTTCGTTGTTCATCACAATAAGCATTTCATTGGTTTTCCCTGTTGACGGCGGTAATCCCGAACGATCCATTTTGCATGATGATAAAATGAAAACGAGGGAAGCGAAAATTAACGCGGTTTTGAATAATTTTATGTTTTTCATGAGTATATAATTTTTAATTTCAAACTTTTATCATTACCCAATAACAGACACTTTCAGTTTTGTGCCGGGTTTAAGTTTTCTGCTGTTCGTGATATTATTCAGTTTTTTGATCTTGCCTACAGTTGTCCCGTCGTAAAGTTTTGCAATATCCCATAAAGTATCGCCCGATTTTACGACATGATACAGGTATTTTACTTTCCCACCCGGTGTTACTTCAGTTTTTGTAAACGAATCATTTTTTTTAACAGGCGCATAAACTATGAGTTTTTGCTTGGGATAAATTGTGCTTTTTTTGAGGTTATTCCAGTTTTTCAGGTCAGTAACGGTACACTTATATTTATTCGCAATTCTTCCGAGGCTTTCGCCCGATTTAACGATATGATACGATTTTTCGCCGGAGCGTTTTATGTTGCTGTTCGATTTTGAAGAAAGATAATTATTTTCAGGATTGGCATAAACAATAAGTTTCTGTCTTGAATAAATTGTCGTTCCTCTAAGGTTATTCCATTTTTTCAGATTGCTGACGGAAGTATGATATTTTCTTGCAATATGCCCAAGTGTTTCACCGCTTCTTACGACATGAATACTGCGTTCCTTGGCTTTTTTTATCTGTGCCAGCAGCTTTTCACGGTCAATACCTTTCTTAGTTTTGTAATTATATATTTCTTTTTCACAAGATACAAATTCGCCTGCAAACTCTCTCGGAAGCCTTAGCACATAATTATTTTCACTGTTGGCGGGAATAATCCCAAGTTTAAATGAGGGATTTAGAAACTTAATGTCTTCATAAGGAATGTTAAGTTTTTCAGCCACTTGATCTAACGACAGAATATCGGTTACATGTACAGTATCGATACCATTAGATAAAATTCCGGGATGAACAGGGTAGAGATTGTGTTCGGCTGCAAAATTCATCACATAATTTACAGCAATAAATGCGGGGACATAGCCACGTGTTTCCCTCGGAAGAAACGGCAATATTGCCCAGTAGCTTTTAATTCCCCCCGCGCGCCTGATAGCTTTGTTTACATTACCGGCGCCTGAGTTGTAAGCAGCCAGCGCAAGCGACCAGTCCTGGTAAATACAGTACAGGTCTTGCAGATGTTCACAGGCAGCAATGGTTGATTTATACGGATCGTAACGATCGTCAACAAAAGAAGTAACTTTAAGTCCGTAAACTTTTCCGGTGCGGTACATAAACTGCCACAATCCTTTTGCACCAGCTCTTGAACCTGCTTTCGGATTTAGCGCCGACTCAACAACAGCAAGATATTTTAGCTCCAGGGGTAGGTTGTAACTATCGAGAATTTCTTCAAACATCGGGAAATAAATCTCGGACAGGCCCAATAGCCGTGATGTCAAATCTCGCTTTTTAACGGCATAAAGTTTTATGAAATTTTTGACAGTTTTGTTAAAAGTCAGCTCAAAAGGTGTTTGGCCATTCAAATAAGCAATCCGTGTTTCGTAAACCGAGTCGGAAAATTCTGGTACAAAAAGGGGATTGTAGTTATAAACATTAAGAATAGCCGTATCGGTGATAAAATAATCTTCGGAAAAATATTTAATTTTAACAAGGCTGTCGAGCATAGCAATAACCGGAGAACCGGAGATAATTTCATTTGCCGTGAAAGGGTCGTTCAACCGCTGATTCGAAAAATACTTCAGTGAATCGCTAAAACTAAATGATTCTATTATTCGGCTTGTATCGGCTTTCCCCGGTATTGTATCTTCGGTAACACGGGTTGAATCACAAAAAAAATAATGAGGCGCTGATAAAACAGACTGTGAAAATAAGATTATAAAGATTAAAAAACTAAGATATGCAGGTAATAATATTTTTTGTGTCATAAGTATTTTTAAGTTTTCTCATTTATAGCTAATCAGTTTATTAATCAATTCCTATTCTTCGGCTTTGAGTGATAGAAAGGCTAAAGGCTAAAGTAAAAAGGCTAAAGTAAAAAAGGCTAAAAGCTAAAGTAAAAAGACTAAATCCCATATTTCCTTTATTCTCACTATTTCCTTATCAGCTACTTTTATTTCAACAATCATAAATTTTATTTATTGCCTCGGTTTGCAAAATTAAAATTTTATTCCCATCTAAAAATATCAAACTTATTAAGAGGCCTTTCTTTTTCGAGCCATTTAAAATTTTTAAGTTTCAGTTCCTGTTTTGGATATTCATTTTCGGGAAACAGTGTTGCATCAGGCTCATCCAAATAAGAAGTTGTTCGTATATTACGTTCTGAAATCCTTATTATCATACTGCTCGAAACAGCTTTATTAATCCCTATCAGGTTGCCGTTATCTTCCCTGACAAAATATAATGTTTCCGAATTTCCATCAACATTTATTTTGAAAAGTTCGTTATCTTGAAAATAGCCCGTCATGTTTTTTCCTTTTATCTGGTTGAATTTTGCCGAGTCGATGTCATCTCTTGAGATAATAAAAGAGGAATTGGTCATATTCATCGAGTCTATTTTCTGACCCGAAACATAAATTCTGATAATTTCGGCAGTCAGTTGGTTTTCCTGAGTCCACAGCGCCGGTTGATAATACATGGTAATTGTTGAATCGCTGAAAGCATAAACAAGCGAATCGCACATTCCCTGAAAGTCGGGTTTAAAGAATTTAATTTTATTATAAGCAAGTACGTTTTCAGGATTTTGCAAGCTGTCGAAGATAATGCGTAAGGTGTCGGCGTGCATAAAAAGACTATCCTGGCGGTCGATAAATATCGCAACTGCGCTGTCGGTAACATAAGCAAAACCGGCTTCTCTCCCGTAATCGATAAAATTGCCGGTAATAATAAAATTTTGAATAGTATCTTTCAGGAAAGCATTATCAAACACAAGTCCGGTTCCGGTACTCTGGTCGTAATACAGGCTGTCGCCGTATAGGAATTGTTCTTTATAAATTAGATACGGGTTTTCCGTTAACTGAGAAATATCGTTTTTAGTGTCGTACCAGCCGCTTTCGGCATAAATAAAATCATCTTTGCCTTGTATGGTTGTAGGCCCGAAAATGTAAGCAATATCGGTAGAGGTGTTATACATCAGAGTATCCGATTCAAGACGGTAGTCAGGATTGGTAAGAACCACATCTTTTTTGAAGTAAAATTCTTTCGATTGCGTGTGGTAATATCCTTTGATGCTTGTCAATACATTTTCTTCGCTAACAATTTTCCCTCCCGTCTGGTAAAATGCAATCCTGGTATTCCGGTTATAGATCAGCGTGTCGGTTGTAAGTGTGGTTTTATTATCTATAAGCCGGACATTTTTTTCCATCACAGCAATTTTGGTATCGCCGTTATAATTCAACTCATCGCTGAAAAGGTTCAGAGAATCGTTTACCTTAATACGCACATTCCGGTATGCATCGAGGCTGTTGGTCTGGCTGTTGTAAACCGCGCTGTCGCAGTAAAGAAAAGCGCTGTCGTGTTCAAAAATCACATTTCCTGAAAAAATGCTTAACTCGGTTCCGGTAGTATTATCGCCATACATATAGTCCGATTGAATAATCCTGATCTTTGTTTTCTTTTGAGCAAGCAATGGCTGATGAAGACTTATTCCGAGGATGATGAATACAAAAATTATATATTTTAAATTATCGTTTTTCAAATTCAAAATGAGATTAAAATAACAGGCACAAAAATAGATAAAATAA
>CBDUSJ010000161.1:0-6114 GCA_965369845.1 uncultured bacterium
TTTAGCCTTTTTACTTTAGCCTTTAGCCTTTATTTCCCTTATACCCACGAAGCCAGGGAATAGAAATTGGTTAATAAATTGATTAGTTACAAACATGGATATTGAAACCAAAAAAAAACTGTACGAATATTTTTCAAATTTTATTACACAGAATAAAAGAAATAAATTTGATGAAATTATCCGTTTTCGCATGAAATATCTTACTGTTGTGCTGGAAGATATTTTTCAGCCTCATAATGCAAGCGCTGTGTTACGTAGCTGTGATTGTTGCGGGGTTCAGAATGTTCACATAATCGAAAATCGTAACAAATACCAGGTTAATCCCGATGTTGCACTTGGCTCTTCAAAATGGCTGAGTTTGCACAGATACAACAGTCTTGAAAACAATACACCTGCTGCAATAAAAAAACTTAAAGATGCGGGATACAGAATAGTTGCTACAACACCCCACAAAGATGATGTTTTATTAAATGACCTGCCTGTAGAACCTGGCCCGATTGCCCTGCTTTTTGGAAAAGAACTGGAAGGACTTTCTGATGAAGCTCTCGGCCTGTCTGACGAATTTGTTAAAATTCCGATGTATGGGTTTACCGAAAGTTTTAACATCTCAGTTTCTGCAGGAATAAGCCTTTTTTATCTAAGTGAAAATATCCGAAATTCAGATATAAACTGGCAAATGAATGAAGATGAGATTTTGGATATCAAGATAGAATGGGCCAAGAATGTTGTAAAACGAAGCGAAATACTCGAAAATTTTTTTTTAACAAATAATAATATTAACAAATAATAATAAAATTATGGGAAAAGGAGATCAAAAATCAAAAAGAGGAAAAATAGTTCGTGGTACTTATGGTGTAAGAAGGCCGCGGAAAAAGAAAAAAATTGCTTTTAATAATGAAGCAAAAAAAGAAGCGCCTGAAAATACCGGTTCAACCGAAGAGCAAAATATTACAAAAGAGTAATATTAGTTAATATTGAGTTTAATAAAATATTGACATTTTTCATTTCTCGGTTTACCCTGTTAAATAGCGTAGCTTTTTTGTAACCGTTCACAGAACACTGAAATTGGAAATTGGAAATTAGAAAAAAAGGGAAGAGTTTACGAAGTTGAATGCGTTTATCAACAGTACAAAAATATGATAATACAAATTTCTATTTTCTATTTTCTAATTTCTAATTTCAAACAGTGAACCCTTACACATTTTATATCCATTTTATTAGATTGAAATCCTGCCTGTGTGCCAGTAATTTATTTTTTGGGAACAATCTCAATGCATAATTATTAGCGCCAGGTTTGAATAGTGGTACTTCAACGGAATATTTAGCCATGTTCGGTTCCGATTTTACCATGGTCAGTTCTTTCGAGAGAAGAATCTTATCAACTATGCCGTTGGTTTTTTTCCCGAATAATACTTCAATTCCTATGTTTTCGGCAGGGATACCATTTGTAAATAGAGTAACTTCAGTATTAAAGGTGTTTTCAAGAGTCAGTGGGCCTTTTGATGAATCCGGAATAAGAAGGCGTTCAATTTTAATCCCGTTCCATTTTTGTTTCATATCGGTTTTCCATGCAACAAGTTCCTGTGCTTTACGAAAATGATTTTCGGAGATCATCTGCGCCCTATCGAAAAGCTTGTAGTAATATTTTTGCAAATAATCTTCAAGCATCCTTTTCATAGTAAATCGGGGGGCAATTTCTGATATCGTATTTTTAATGTATTTTATCCAGTCGCGTGGAATGCCATAAGCGTTTTTTTCGTAGTATAGCGGAATAATTTCTTCTTCAAAAACATAATACATGATCTCGGCGTCGAGTTCATCCTGAAATTGCTGGTTAGCATAAGTTCTGGCTTCCTGAATTGCCCAGCCGGCGTTTCGGTTATATCCTTCTGCCCACCATCCGTCGAGCACACTAAAATTCAGAACGCCATTCATAACAGCTTTTTCACCACTGGTGCCTGATGCTTCCAGAGGCCTTGTTGGTGTGTTTAACCAAATGTCCACACCAGAAATAAGTTTTTTGGCAAGTTCGATATCGTAATTTTCAACAAAGATGATCTTTCCAATAAATTCCGGCTTTTTGGAAATTTCAATAATATGTTTTATCAAATCCTGCCCTGCCTTATCATTCGGATGCGCTTTTCCTGAATAAATAAACTGCATAGGGCGGTTCTCAATATTCAATATCCGGGCAAGTCTTTCGGGATTTGAGAATACCAACCTGGCTCTTTTATATGTTGCAAACCTTCTGGCAAATCCAATGGTCAAAGCATTTTCATCCATTGCTTCTATTGTCCGGATTATCAATTTAGGATTTTCCTGGCGGTTGGTCATGTCTTTCCTTATCCTGTTTTTCAGATAACCGATAAGGTCTTTTTTAAGCTTCTGCCTGATATTCCAGATTTCATTATCCATAACCTCATGGATTTTTTGCCATAAATTTGTTTCAGTCTGGTTTATTAAAATATCCTTATCGAGATATTTTTTGTATAGCTTTTGCCAGTGTTTGGATGCCCATGTTGGTAGGTGTACGCCATTTGTAACATAGCCTATATGATTTTCCTGCGGGTAGTAACCATCGTATAATCCGGCAAACATTTCCTGTGAAACCCTCCCGTGAATTTTACTTACACCGTTTATCTCCTGTGAAAGTTTTGCGGCAAGCACGCTCATTGAAAATTTTTCGTTGGTATCGTTTCGGGTAAACCTACCCATGTTCATAAATTCATCCCACGTGATCTTTAAATTTTCCGGGTAATGTGGGAAATATGTTCTCAGGAGGTCTTCGGAAAACACATCATGCCCGGCAGGCACAGGTGTATGAGTTGTAAAAAGTGTTGATGAGCGAACAACTTCATAAGCCTGTGGAAATGTAAGTTTTTCATCCCGGATCAAACACCTAAGTCTTTCAAGGCTAATAAATGCAGAATGTCCTTCATTAATATGACAGATATCCGGTTTTATGCCCAGGACATTTAACATCCTGATCCCGCCAATGCCTAAGAGCATCTCCTGTTTAAGGCGGTATTCGGAATCTCCCCCGTAAAGTTTATGTGTTATTGTTCTGTCGGCGTCAGAATTATCTGGAAAGTCGGTGTCGAGCAGGTACAGCGGAATACGTCCGACATCTACTCTCCATATCCTGGCAAAGAGCGTTCTTCCCGGTAACACTATTTTAATCTTGATTTCCTCACCTTCGTCATTTTTTATCTTTGTTATCGGCAGGTTCGAAAAATTTTGTAATTTGTAATGAGCAACCTGATCGCCGAATATCGAAATACTTTGTTGGAAATATCCGTACCTGTACAACAATCCGATGCCGACAATATTTATGTTCGAATCACCGGCTTCTTTAAGGTAGTCGCCTGCAAGAATTCCCAGTCCGCCGGAATATATTCTTAATGACTGATGCAGGCCGTATTCCATGCTGAAATAGGCAACCTGCTTCTCCGGTTTATTTTCGCCTGCCGACATATATTCCTTGAAACAGGAATACACTTTTTCGTATTTTTTCAGAAAAGTTTCATTTTTTTCAAGTTCATGCAATTGGCGGATATTTAGAGATTTGAGCAAGATAACCGGATTCTGATGAACATTTTCCCACAATTCTTTATCGATCATTTCAAACAGCTCAACAGCTTCATAATTCCACGACCACCAAAGGTTTTTGGATAATTCCTGCAGTCCGGCGATCTTTTTCGGAACACTGGGTTCGATTATCACCTTTTTCCATACCGGAAGCTCTTTATGCAAAGCTTCGGTAAGATATACCTTTTTTGTCTTTTTGAATACAGGATGCAGTTTATCCTTACGGTTTTCTACTTTATCAAGAGCTATTGAATACGCTTTTTGGTAAAAAATGAAAAACTTTTCCCACGTTGCCTTTTCCGCAATGTTAACAGCATTGTCCCTGATTTGATTGGTTTCATCAGCGGATAGATTTATAAAAAAACGAATCCCTTCATCTATCTGCCTGATAACGTCATCTTCGTTGTCATCTTTTCTATCGACAATAAAAATACTTTTGTGTTTATTCCTGAAATTTTTCTCTACCCATTGCCCAAATCCGGTCTGGCAAGTAGTTATTGTCGGGATTCTGAAAGCAATACTTTCCAAAGGAGTGTATCCCCAGGGTTCATAATACGAAGGGAATACGGTAAGATCGAAGCCGATAAGAAGATCGTAGTATTGGAGATTGAAAATGCCATCATTGCCGTTAAGATATGCCGGTACGAAAATGATCTTCACTTTGTCCCCGGGCAGGTTTTTCAGGCCGTTATCACAAATTTTGTTTTGAATTGCATCGTTGGCTTCATCATAAAGGTTGTGAGTAAGATATTCTTCGCTGAGAGAATGGCTGAAATCAGGTGATTCTATTCTGGCAAGCAGATCTTCTCTGGGACCTGTTTGATTTGCCGGAATTTTTACAAAAGCCATTATTTCCTTTTCAGGATTTTTTTTGCTCAATTTTCCGATTGCATCAATAAAAAGATCAATTCCTTTATTACGAAACTCGTATCTTCCACTGGTAATAATAAGGAATGTATCTTTTGATACCTTTGTGTTGAATAAGGCTTCGGCAATTTCAAAAATCTTCTTTCTTGCATTTTTTCTTTTTTTTAAGAAAACGTTTTCGGGAAAGATAAGAGAGCTTGAAAATCCGTTAGGCGTAACAATATCCGGAACAACTGACAACAACTTTTTTGATTCTGAAGCTGTGGCATTGCTGACAGATGTGAAACAATCGGCATTTGCAGCAGCATTTTTCTCGAGCGAGAACTTGGAAATTACCCCAAGTTGTTGCGCCATTTCTTCTCCGTTATAATTATCCATTTGACCATATAATGGAAGGCCATTACCGGATATCGTTCTTCCAACGGTGGTGGCATGGGTTGTAAACACAGTTGCAACCTGGGGCAAATGTTCGTTAAGGTAAAGTATCCCCGTACCGGTCATCCATTCGTGAAAATGCGCAACAACTTTATCATTGTGAGAAAGATAAAAATTATAAAAGCTTTCGATAACCTTGCCGGCGGCATAGCCGAAAAGTGCAGGCTCAACATAATCCCACTGGCCTGTGAGAGAATCAAGCCTGTATTTTTTCCATAGATGGAAAAATATTTTATCTTTTTCGGCAAACAGAGGAGTAAAATCTACTAATATGGCTACCGGACTATTTTTTATGTTCCATCTGCCTAAGCGAATACGCAGCCCTTCGATTGCTGCCTTTTCCGTCCATGTGTTAAAGATAGTTTTGTCTTCGGTAAAATCCGGATTACTTTGTGTTTCTTTCCATACATCAGGGCCGATAGTTATATATTTATTCCCGTATTCTTTTTGGATTACAGGTGCTTTAGTTGAAATTACCGTATAAATTCCACCTATCATATTACATATCTCCCAGCTTGTCTCGAAAATATATTTTGGTTTTTGCAATGAGTCTTTAGTCATATTTTATTTTTTTTAATGATTTGCCAAAAATATTAAATTTCCGGCTTATTAAACTTTATGAGGGAAATAAGGGGGATAGAGGGAATAAGGCTAAAGGCTAAAGTGGAAAGGCTAAAGGCTAAAGTGGAAAGGCTAAAGGCTAAAGTGGAAAGGCTAAAGTCTAAAGTAAAAAGGCTAAAGTCTAAATCCCTATTACCCTATTACCCTATTCCCCGTATTCCCCAAATAATAATTGTTATAAATTTTTCATTGCTAATTTTAATACTGATTAATGGTTATTCTTAAAAAAGTATTTAATTTTGCAGCCTTTTTTAGAGAGTACAAAAAATTTATAAATAAAGGCTCCGTAGCTTAATTGGATAGAGCATCTGACTACGGATCAGAAGGTTGAGAGTTCGAGTCCCTCCGGAGTCGCTTCCAAACTAAAAAGCTTATGAGTTTAATGCTTCTAAGCTTTTTTTGTAACCGTTCACAGAACACTTAAATCCATCCACCCGTACGGGCAGACAAGTTTGGAAATTGGAAATTAGAGATTAGAAAGAAATGAAAATAGTTTAACCCGTTGGATATTTATATTTAGGGGATAGGTCATTATTTCAGACTTCCTTACACTATAAATGATTATCAATCTGTTATAGGTTTTTATCGGAAAATAATAGTGAC
>CBDUSJ010000162.1:0-6111 GCA_965369845.1 uncultured bacterium
TATGTAAGTTGTAGAATTGTTAATATTAACAACGGCTGCACCATTTGTAAGATTTCCTGAAACGCTTGGTGTAATGCCATCATTGTAAATTACTTCAATCGGGCCATCCATATTTCCATTAATATCAACTGTGCTTTCAACCTGGATAATGCTTGTTGTGCCGCTAGCATAAACATTCGACTGGCTGTTTGAAGAATAGGTGTGGCATTTCATCATCGCACCATCATAAAAGTAGGTGTCGTCTTTGGTCAGGTTCAACTGATCGCCTGCTTCAAGGTAACTACCTGCCTGCATGATAAATATACATCCGCCTTTGTTTTGGTCAAAACTTCCGTTAACAATAATCTTACAACCATTGATATTTGTTGTTGGCGAAGTAAGGGACATATTGCCGGTTACATAAAAAGCGCCATAATTTTCAAATATCCCTGCAGTGTTATTAAATGAACCATTCACATTAACAACTCCGTAATTTATCAATGTACCTTTTGTAGTAAAATTATTGTTTACAGTAAGGGTTGAATTTGAATACACAGTAATGGTTGCATCCTCGTGTCCGAAACCAAGGTCTGCTGCTTCAAAAGAACCACCCTGAGTAATGATCAGGTGATGCGTGGCTTTATTCATATTTACATTGCCCGAAACGACATTACCGCATATTTTAAGTGTTCCACCGGAATTTTTAAAGTCGATGCTGCCATTAAAATTTCCAGAAAGGCAGTAAGTCAATCCGCCTTCGATGTTTAAAGTTCCTGATGTCTGTGTTACCTGAACGTCACAATCTGTTGTGCAATCCGGGTCTTCAGTTACCGATTTGTAACCAACGTCACTTGACTTTGTATCGTTAAAAGTATAGTTAATAACCCCACCAACGATAGAAACTTCAACATCTTCTCTTTGACCAAAAGCATCTTCTTTTACAAGAAACAATGTTTCATAATAGGCAGGGAGCATCAAATTTTCGGTGAAAGGTTCGCTGGCTGAAACTGAACCTGAAGACATCAGTTTGCCGTCAGTTGAAGGATTTCCGTTAAATACAGAAATTTTTGACTTTAACCCACCGACCTGATTTGATTCATCTTTTACTGTTAATTGGACACTCTGAGTGGTTGACCAGTTAAAGTCGTTCGGAATAACCAGTTCGTCCATTTCTTTAGGCTGGTCGGGTTTCGTATTATCTACATCTTTTTTACACGATGCAAAAAACAAGACTGAAATTAAAAAAACTAATGCAAATTTTGTTGTTTTCATTTTGTATCTCCTTTTATTTATAATTAAAAAGGAGAAGAAAATTTTATAATCTTCCCCTTTTAGTTTATATTATTTTTTTTGAATTAATCTGCCCCATAAATTTTACTGTTATCGCGATATCCCGGTAAGTCTCTGTACCAATCCTGGTACACTGTTCCCCCTGATTCTGCCCAGGCGGCAAAATGATTATACGCCTCTATGATTGGAATCTTCTCAATAGGATAATCAAAAACGTCGTCAAGAATCATAATTCCCCACGGGAGATTGTTTGCGGTTTTATAATACCTGCCTTCAAGAGGGCGGGAATCATCCTGATATGTTCCAAATAGATCGAAATTCATTTTGTCGGTTGGCGGCATATCTGCAAGATGGATTTCCACCGAGCGATTCTGGTTTTTGATCAGGAATGGATTAAAATCATCAGGCTCGAAAGATGTTGGGTCAAGCGGAGGATTAAAATACATTGTTATCAAAGTAGTATCGGAAGTGCCGGTATATCCGTTTTCAACAGTATTAAACATCGCTCCTCCCACTCTATGGATTACATCTTCCACACTCTCGGCCACAATAATTACTGCTTTTGTCTGACCGGCTTCCGTTCCGTTGGCATTGAGCGTAACATATCCCTGCTCAAGTACCATGCCTGTTGCAGAAGTAACCTGGTCCCACGTCATACTCTCAATCTGGAATCCGAAGCCATTGTCTAATGAAGCGCCATCAGCACGAACTACAAAATTAATTAAAATATCAACAATTTGATTACCTGCATTAGTTACAATAGTGCCATAAACAGCAAGTACAAGGTCGTTGAAATCGTAATCACCTGTTGATGGCCATAAATCTTCAAAAGCAACGGAAACATAAGCGTCTTCACTTGGGAAATAATTATTGTATGCTCTTTCGGGATCAAAAGGATAATCATCGAGATCATCAGGCACACCGTCAAGGTCGCTGTCGATTACTGAAGGTTCGCCAATTCCCTCAGGGTTACATTCGTGTATAGGAATATAATTGGTAATTTCATCAAGGCCAACCACTGTAGCTCCATTAATAAAATGATCTTCAATTTGACCTCCCTGGGTTAAAATAAGATTATCAGTAGCTGCTTCAATACTTCCGTCAACAATATTATTACTGTTAATAGTGAATGAAACGAGAGCTTTGATTGAATTTAAAGTGCCTGTGCCAATAATTTCCCCATTACTGTCAAGAGTGAGTTCGTTGGTTGTTAATAGGCTTCCTTCGTTGAGTGTGGTGATTGAATTTGAAGTTAAATGAACATAATTTTCACCTTTCAGATAACCGGAATTTGTAACAAAATTGCTTGTATTAATCTCAAGTGTTTCGGTACATATCATTTTGCAATTATTGATAACGTTACTACCGGCGTTAATAGATAAAGAACCAATTACATTAACTTCACCATCGTTGGTTAACGAACTTCCTGAATTAACCTCGAACAGGTTACTGGTGCTGGTAAATTGAATCGTTCCCGAGTTAAGTCCGGTTGAACCGCTATTAAAATGGAAATAACTGCCGGTAACGTTCATTGTTCCCGAGTTATTCAGGCTTACGCCACTAACATTAACAAATCCTGTAACCGTGATGGTTCCTGAATTATTAAATTCACCCGTCAGGTTTTGGATAATGAGATCTCCTGAAACTTCCATTGTCCCCTGGTTTTCTACAAAAGCACCCTGTGTCATGAATTGCCCGTTAATTATCAGAGTTGCATTTTCATAAACTTTAATATCTGGGTTGCCCCAAGAACTAAAGTTGTTAATTGACAAAGAACCGTTTTGGGAAACAATTATATGGCAACCATTTCCAAGTGTGATATTATTTATAGTTGCTGTGCCACAAACCTGTAATGTACCGCCACCGTTCCATGTTTGGAATGTAATACTTCCTGTAAAATTATCGGTAACACAGTAAATTTCACCATTTCCGATGGTATAAGAGCCACTGCCGGAAATTACCTGGTCGCATTCGGCGCCACATTCGGGTCCGATTTCTCCTGTTGCCTTATATATCCCATTTACAGGGCTTTCTTTATACTCTGAAAAAGTATATGTAATTGTTGAACTTGTAAGAGGGATGTTAACAACTTCTTTTGAACCAAAGGGAGATTCGTACATTAGAAAGATTTCTTCAACGTATGCCGGTATCCCGATTGTTGTGCTAAACGAATTCCCTGCACTTGCCGAACCTGATGCGATCAATTTGCCATCAGAAACAGGGTCTCCATAAAATACAGAAATTTTAGATTTTGGTTGGTACGATTTTGTTGACTGGATGTTCACTATAATTTTTACATTCTTAGTTGTACTCCAGTTAAAGTCGTTCGGAATAACCAGCTCATTCATATTTTTGGGCTGGTCGGGGTTTGTATTATCTACATCCTTTTTGCATGCAGTAAACAGAACTGCAATAAATACTACTAGCGAAAGCAATTTTTGATAGTTCATTTTTTCTCTTTTTTTTTTGAGTTTATAATTAATTTTAATTTCTTAACGAAATAGTATACAAAAATAATGCCCATTAATAGCAAAGTCAACTATTAATTTGTAAGTGTCAACACTTCTTTAGTAAGTGTATCAAATAAGGGGTTAAATGTTGACAGAGATTTTAGGAAATGTTTAACAAAAGTCCTCATTTAGAGAAAATTTTTCTCTAAATGAGGGTTTTATCATCTTTAAAAAAAATGTAAATTCAGAATTAATCCGCAAACAGAGGAAAATTTTTCATCATCTTATTCACTTCGGATTTAGTTTCCTCTATCAGTTTTTCATTTTCGATATCGTTAATTATTCTATCGATAAAATCAACTATTACCGGTATATGTTTTTCTTTCAGTCCTCTGGTGGTAATAGCGGGAGTGCCCAGTCTAAGGCCTGAAGCCTGGAAAGGAGAACGGCTGTCGAAAGGCACCATATTCTTGTTAACGGTAATGTCGGCTTTTACAAGTGTATTTTCGACAAGTCTTCCGGTGATATCCGGGAATTTTGTTCTTAAATCGATAAGCATAAGATGATTGTCGGTTCCGCCGGAAATTACGTGATAGCCTTTTTCAACAAAAGCTTTTGCCATTACTGCGGCATTTTTCTTTACCTGGAGAATATATTCCATGTATTCATCTGTGAGAGCTTCGCCATAAGCTACAGCTTTCGACGCTATCACGTGCTCAAGCGGGCCTCCTTGAATGCCGGGGAAAACAGCAGAATTTAATATCATAGACATCATTTTTGTTTTTCCTTTAAGGGTTTTCAATCCCCATGGATTTTCATAATTTTTTCCCATAAGGATCATCCCTCCTCTTGGCCCGCGTAATGTTTTATGAGTTGTGGTGGTAACAATATGACAATGAGGTAAAGGGTCGTTAAGAATGCCTTTGGCGATTAAACCTGCAGGATGCGCGATGTCAGCCATAAGTATTGCGTCAACCTGGTCGGCAATACGGCGCATTCGTTCATAATCCCAGTCTCTTGAATATGCCGAAGCTCCTGCTATGATAAGTTTTGGTTTTTCTTTTAAAGCAACTTCTTCCATTTTATCGTAATCAATCGTGCCTGTTTCTTTGTCAACTTCATACGCAACCGGCCTGTACAAGATTCCCGATGAATTTACATGTGAGCCGTGAGAAAGGTGTCCGCCGTGCGACAGATCAAGTCCCATGAAAGTATCTCCCGGTTTCAGGCAGGCAAGGAAAACAGCCATATTTGCCTGTGCTCCTGAGTGGGGTTGTACATTTGCATATTCTGCGTTAAAGAGTTCTTTTGCTCTGTCGATGGCGAGCTGTTCGGTTTGGTCAACCATCTCGCACCCCCCGTAATATCTTTTTCCGGGGTAACCTTCAGCGTACTTATTTGTCATTACCGAGCCCATTGCTTCAAGAACCTGGTCGCTTACAAAGTTTTCGGAAGCAATAAGTTCAATTCCGTTTTTCTGGCGCTCTATTTCCTTTTGGATAATTTCAAAAACCTGGATATCTCTTTTCATTTTTATACTGTTTAAATTATATTATTTTTTAATTTTATCAAAGCGGCAAAAGTACAAAAATATTTTTAACATATTTTTTTACAGCGTTATGTAAAAAAAGATGATTCGACGAATTCTGGAACGACACCTACCTGTTCTGGGAGATGCTGGTGTTTGATAAAGACTACACCGATGAAAACGTACATGTTTTGTTTGGTGATGGTGAGGATTTTACTTTTGATCAACAAGACGAACGCTACAAGGGAATATATCATGGTTATGAGTATCAAGTCGTAACCGATTCCAACTCCAACCGCCAAACCATTATCGACAAATTTACTTCTCTGGCCAATACCATCACCGAAGACGACTACCTGTTTGTATGGGTAATGAGCCATGGCGGAACAAATGACGGCGGCTCATACTTTTATTCTTATGATGGCATGAAAATTTACGACAGCGAGCTGGCCGGCTGGCTGGGTAATATAAGCGCTCATAAGAAAACGGTTTTCCTTTCCTTCCCCAACTCAGGTGGCTTTATCCCGGAACTGGAAGCTGAAGGTAACATTGTGATTACAGCGGGCGGCGCAGCAGAAGGCGCAAGCCGGGCGGATGACCATTAAATTATAAATTAAAAAAACAATAAAACCTTTTAGAAAAACAATTGAAAAAATTATCCAAACTAACAAAGATAATAATGAATTATTATCTATATTTGTCGAAATTATCCAAACCGTAAAAACAAACAAAATAAGAATAAAATGAAAACTGCTGACACATACGGAATATATACACATTCCCGAAAACTTTCTGAATACCGTAGATTGATTCAACATTCAACATCCCTCATTAAAAATTCACTATTCACTATTCGCTATTCAC
>CBDUSJ010000163.1:0-6094 GCA_965369845.1 uncultured bacterium
AGTCCGTACGAAGCGAAGCAAGCGACACGAAGTTAGCCCGTATGGGTCCGTATGGATGGATATTCCAATGACTGAAAGAAGCGACACGAAGTCCATGCGGATTCACTTCGTTTCATTAGTACGTATGTATCCGTATGGATATTCCAATTTACCTTTCATTTCTCCATTAAATTCATGGTAGTACCAAAAAACATAACACACTGATAATCATTTATAGTGTCAGAAGGTATGAGTTTTATTAATCACCGTCTTCTTCTGCTTCTCCTTCTGGGCTTGGGTTTATCAAACCTGTTAATATCTTCTTCTTCAATAATGTTGCTTCCATAATTAATCTCATCTTTCCGTTCTTGTAAAAAATCCTCCAGTTCTTTGGGATACACACCTTTTTTATTGTCATCAATAATTTCCTTTACTTTGTCAATAGGTATAGCTATAAGATGCGTCTGGTCCTTGATATATGAATACCACATTATTTTTTTGAAGACGTCTGATTTTTGATGAATTGCCTCGCCTTTTTCGGTTTTAAGAATTATATCGGGATTTGGAAAATCCTGGAGTGCGTCTAAATAAACATCATTTTCAAAATTCAGGCAACATTTCAGTTTACCACATTGCCCGGCAAGTTTTTGCGGATTCATCGAGAGTTGTTGTGTACGGGCAGTATTGGTGGTAACCGAACAGAAATTTGTCAACCATGTAGAGCAGCAGAGTTCTCTTCCGCAGGAACCAATTCCACCAAGACGGCTTGCCTCCTGGCGTACACCTATCTGACGCATTTCAACCCTGATATTGAATTCATCGGCAAACACTTTTATTAGCTCTCTGAAATCTACCCTTTCCCCTGATGTATAATAAAAAATAGCTTTTGTGTCATCTCCCTGATATTCTATATCATTTATTTTCATTGAAATCCCAATGTCATCAACAATCTTTTTTGATTTATAAATTGTTTCTTCCTCGCGTTCAACAGCATTAAGCCATTTTTCAATATCTGTTAGCCTCGCTTTGCGGTAAACCTTTTTAATATTTTCCGAATCGAGAACGATTTTTTTCTTTTTCATCTGCAATTTAACTATCTCACCAACCAGACTAACAATACCGACATCATGTCCTGCAGAAGCTTCGACAGCTACAATATCACCAATATTGTAATTAGTATCCGACAGGGTGCGGAAAAAATCCTTTCGGCTGTTTTTAAATCTTACCTCTATATAATCGAATACCGGCTGGCCATGGGGTAAATCAATGCCACCGAGCCAATCATAAGAATCGAGCATGCAGCAGCTATGTTTAGCAATTGTACTGTTATCTTGGTACATGTGGGGTGGTTGACAACATCCTCTTGAAAAAAAAGAATTCTTTTCGTTTTCTATATTATTATTTATCTGTTCCATTGTTCTCAAATTTTAATATGGTAGATTTTATTTCTACCTGTTTGTGCAATAAAAATATCACGACAAAAATACAAAAAACTAATGTAACTACTCAGCCAATATAAAATGCTAAAAAATAAATACTTGCCACAGATTCACAGATTTAATTAATTAAATTTTATAAATTTTCACAAAGAAAGCTACCTTTGATAGTTTGAAATCTGTGAATCTGTGGCTATTAAGATTAATATAGTGGATGAGTAGTTACAAACTAATTTTACATTTTTTCGGCTTTGATTCTAAGCAGTTTTACAATAGTTAACGAAAGGTCCAAAAATACGATACCTGCATTGGCGTTTCTTTCGATATGATAAATTGCTTTATTGAACTCCTCTGTAAACCGAATTACATTTTGACTATTAACAAAAGGTGAAAACTTTTTTACGAAAGTTTTTTCTTCATCTCTTAACCTCAACAGATTTTCTCCTGATAAATTCATAATAAAACAATTTCGTAAAATGTTCAGACTGTTTTGTAAGAAACTTTTATTTTGTTCACGGCCATTTTTTGATATTCCGCTGCTGAAATCCATTATTTTCTGAATTTTCCAATCGTAACACATTCTCATCCATTCTCTAAAACGAGTAAAATGATTCCTTGTATCGGCCTCCTCTGAAATTAACCTGACAGCTTCTATATAGTTTCCATTGGCAATTCCGGCCACGTTGGTTGCAGTTTTGCGTGTACATTTATGAATATTGATACAGGCTTCAATTAGTTCCTCATCTTTTATTTTCGGGATTTTAACCAATTGTGTTCTCGAAATAATTGTAGGAATTATCTGGTCAGTGTGTTCCGAAATAAGTATAAAAAGGGTTTTATCAGATGGTTCTTCCAGTATTTTCAGCAATTTTGGCGCTGCTGCATAATTCAGTTTTTCCACCATCCAGATAATCATAATCTTATATTCCGATTCATAACTTGTATAACTGAGTGTATTGATTATCTCATTACAGTCATAAACATTTATTGCACCTTGTTTTCTTTCAATTTGAATCTTTTTATACCATTCATTAAGACTGATATGATACCTGTTTTTAATTGTCAGCTCTCTCCATTCTTTAATAAAATCGGTGCTTTTGGGCTTTTCTGTGATTCTTTTATTTATCGAAACCGGGTAAACGAAATGAAGATCGGGATGAATTAATTTTTGAATTTTTATACATGATAAACATTTTCCGCATGAATCTCCTCTGACAAATTTTTCGTCATCGCTACAACTGATAAACTGTGAATAAGCAATAGCAAGCGCAAGTTTACCATGCCCCTCTCCACCAAAAAACAACTGCGCATGACTAACCCTGTTATCTTTTACAGTTTGAATTAATTTGTCTTTTATCTTATCCTGATCTATTATTTCACTAAATCGCATATAAATCCTGATTAATGTTGAAAATATCTATTACCTCACGGCTTTGTCTTGTCACATTCGGGAAAAGTTATTGTTTTATTACTGAAAATTTTAACGAAATAAGACTTTCCGTGTTCCATCACAGGCAAAGTATTAACCCCTTGTGAAGGCCAATATACTCCGCATCCTGCCGCCTCCTTTACAATTTTAACATAATTAATTATTCCGCTAAACAAATCCTCGGTGGAAACATCGCACTCGCTCAAAACCGGTATAAGGTTCCAACCGTTATGCAACTGCACGGTTTTGTTTTCTTCGGTATTGCCACTAATTACTAAAGTGCAATTTTCCAGTACTTTTATTAAATACCCGGAATGAGAATCCCATGTGCCCAAAGTGTTGATTCCGCCATCAGGATAATAAAAACCAGTTGAATTTTTAAGAATAATTAGTTGGTTTAAGATTGGCGAACATATATTTTCAATATTATCATCAAAAGGCTGCAGATAACTTGAAATGTCATTCCATCCGGCGACAAGAGTCAGGTCATGGTCAAGGGATGCAATTGTAACTGTTACCGGGCCGGCAGGATCGGATTCACCGTCATTAAAAACTGCTGTAACTTCATAATTGTATTGACCGGGGGGAACATTATTGTCAGCATAATAAGTATATTTAACAACACTTTCATTAATTTTATTACTGTTCCTGTAAACGTTATATCCAACTAATCCCCGGCTGCCGGTAAGTTTTGAGGATCTTGTGTTTTCAAGAGACCCTGACGGTTCATCCCAGGTCAGATTAACATTAAAGCCAACAACATTAGCCTGAAGGTTTGTCGGAGGAACAACGATTTCATAATCCGGAACTATTCCCATAATTGCCGCCTGATTGCTATTAAAATTATAAGAACCGGGAGTAATGTCGGAAAGATAAAAATTACCATTGTAATAACCACCCCAACCCCAGTTAAAATGGAAATAGTTGGTTCCGGTGTAACCATCACAAACCCAAGCATGGCCTCCTGTGCCTTGTCCACGATAAACTACAGGGCGTCCTTCATCAAGTTCTGTTCTCAACATACCCTCCCAAACATCGTTTGAATACCATGATTTATTTTTATAAGAAACAGTTGAAGAATAGTTGTAATAATTGATAAGAGCGGTACGGACATCGCTTGTGTATGCCCCTGAGCCGGTGGGGCCATACTGCATATCAACACTAACTCCACAATGATAAATTAGTGTGGCAACAGCAATATTGCTACTGTAAACCTGGTTAGGCATAGAAGTCCATCCGTAAACAGTATTTTCAAAATCAGCCGATTGAGTGCCATACCCCGATGCGTAATACGAATGTGAACCGGTTCCCGTATAAGGATAATCATAATATTTCATTACCTGAGCCATAGCAATCGCAACACATCCGGCAGGAACATGATTACAATAACCAGATGGAGAATTAACATCATAAGGGCATAATTCGTTATAATAACAGCTTTGGTTCCATGATGTGGTAAGCAAAGGATTTACCGCCCTGTTCGACTTTACAGCAGGTGTAAACCGGTTCAATTCAGCCCAGCTATTTTTGATGTTTTCATCAGGTTGTAAATCTTCTTTCAAAGCAAAAATGATCTGCTCGGCATAATTATCAATAATTTCAATAAACGCCGGCGGCTGATCCGATTTATCTGCGCTATAACTGCCTTTATCCGAAAATGCAAGAACAGGGTACACATTATCCTGCGCTGAAATTATTACATAACCATTTTCCCCGCTAACATTAAAAACATAGTACACCACTGAATTTCCATACATCGTTTTATCAACCAACGTTAAATCCAGATTTTCGTAAATCAGATCATTCTTTGAAGAAAACTGATTCCAATACAGATTTCTGGCAACCGTCTCAGCCTGTTCCTTGCTTATTTCATCTGCATAATTGGTGTTTATTATTACTAAAAGAAAGATTAAAAGAAGTTGCAATTTTCGTAGCATAACTAAAAATTTTAGGTTAATAAATTTAAAAATAATTGAAAAAATAATTATGAAGACCTTTAATTAAAAGGTACTACCATGAATTTAATGGAGAAATGATAAAAGGTAAATTGGAATATCCATACGGACTTCTTTAAGTCGTTGGAATATTGGAAAAATGGCAGGAACAACCCACCGTTCCATCATTCCACCATTCCATCATTTCAATAAAAACACTTTGCCCATTAAAATAACAGTAGAACCAATTAAAACATTTACAAAAGTAAAATTTTAATATATATTTTTTGAAAAATAACTAAACTTTTTAACACCCATTGAATATTTTTTAATAGATTTGCTGTTGAAAAAGTTACATTTGCGAAATGAATTCAGCAAATAAAACAACTCTAAAATAAAAATATAAAAATCGTCAGCTTTTCTTTTTGTTGATTTGAGGATTTGAAAAAAAATATTGTAACTTTGTCAAAGCATGAAAAAATTGTTAAAAAATAAAGATATTATGGCACAAATAGTTTTGGAATTACAACCTCAAATTGCCGATAAATTTAATACTTATATAAAATTGTTTGGTAATAAAGAATTAATGTTTGAAAGATTTATTGATTATCATATCAGTCGGTTAAAACGAGAAATTGCTCGCATGCAATCAGTACTAAATAAATATGAAAAAAAATATAATATGAAATCCGAAGAGTTTTATCAACTCTTTGATAAAGGCAA
This sequence comes from uncultured bacterium, assembly GCA_965369845.1. GTDB lineage: Bacteria > Bacteroidota > Bacteroidia > Bacteroidales > 4484-276 > CBDUSJ01. The sequence goes on from CBDUSJ010000163.1 coordinate 5,502, forward strand.
ATTTGGAGATGAAAAAGATTATATGCTCTGGGCAGGTATATACGAATTACAATTAGATAGTAAACAGAAATTGGAAAAATTTGTATGATTACAAAATATTTCAAAAAGGTAGAAAGCTATTTGGAAGATTATAGTCATATTGTTGAAGATTACATTGTAAATAAACAAACATTTACGAAAGAAAAAGGAACGATTGTTGGGGAAGTTTTTTTCAATAATGAGACTCGGATGGATTTTCTTGAAGTAGTTAATACTAATAAACCAACTAAATACAAATATTCGTATCATTATATGAATAAAGACAATGAGATGATTTTTAGATACGACAATGCGAAACACTTTCGTAAAATAAAAACATTCCCTCATCATAAACATACAAAGAATGGTGTAGTTGAAAATAATGAACCTAATATTAAAGAAGTATTAAGCGAAATAGAAGAACTTATAGCTGGCAATAATTAGGCTGATTTTATAATACGATATTAATCTGATATAAAATTTTTATATCTTTGTGAAATAAAATAAAAATTAAAATGACTTAACAATTTTGGCAAAAACATAAGAAAGCGTTAGCTTTTATTCTTGGTTACGAA